>JAISRB010000026.1 GCA_031273825.1 Clostridiales bacterium | reverse complement strand
ACGGAAAAACCAACCACTCTAAACGCCAAACGCCTTCGTTGCCAATTTAATTTCGACTTCTTAGCCGATGTTCTGCTATCTGTTATGAATTGATTTATTCATTCATGCGTTTGCCCTGGTTAAACAACCTTTCAATTTGGGTTTGATTTAAAAAAAATTACTTCAAAAGTCTTGCAAGTATACGCTTTTTAATGTATAATATATAATATGAAAAAGGAACTAAGTGAGAAAAATAAAGAAAAAAAAAATAGAGCCAATCCGTCCGTCCTCAAGAGGATAGCCTTTGCCGTAGGCACGGAGCTTGTGTTTAGGGGCGTCGCGCTGATAATGAACAGCCGCGCTTACGGAAAGCGTATTTTGAGAGACCTAAAGGAGCCTTGCCTCATATTGTCTACGCACGGCTCTCTGCTCGACGTGGCCTACGGCGGCTGCGCAGTAATTCCGCGCTACTATACGGGCGTAGTCGCAAAAAACCTGTTCTTTATTCCGGTATTAGGCAAAATTCTCTCCCGATTCGGATTTATATCAAAAAAGCAGTTTGCCGTCGACATAAACTGTATAAAATCAATTAAACAAAATCTCGAAAACGGCGTCAGCGTCTTTATGTGCCCCGAGGGCAAAAACAGCGTCGACGGACGCGAAATCAAGCTTGCGCCGGCAATCGCAAAGCTAATCAAGTGGGCAAACGTTCCCGTCGTCTTTATCGGAATAAGAGGCTCATACCTCACCCTTCCGCGCTGGAATATGAAAAAGCCGCGCAGAGGCAAGATTCGCGCAGAGGTCGAATTGCTATTTTCAAAGGACGACGTGACTAACCTATCGGTCGACGGGCTTTATCAAAAACTGCTCGCCGCCTTTAGCTACAACGAATACGAATATCAAGAAAAGCACGGCATGAAATTTAAATCGAGGGTTCCCGCCGAGGGAATAGAAAAGCTGTTATACAAATGTCCGCGCTGCAACGCCGAATTCAAACAAATTTCTCAAAAAGACAAAATCATCTGCACCGCCTGCGGCAACGCCGCGCGGCTTGACGCCTATGGCAAAATCACCCCCGCGACCGACGACTCCGTCGTCTTTCCGCGCCCGGATATATGGGCGGACTTTCAAATAGCCGCTCTAAAAGAGGAATGCAAAAACGACGGCTATTCACTGTCGGCCGACGTCGTTCTCTCTCTGCAAGACGACGCCACTCAAAAATATTCAAGGGCCGCGAGGGGCGTTTTGACCCTCACCCGCGCGGGAATAACCTTTGCTCCGAGCGAGTACTATACCGCCGATCACGGCGACGCGGAGGGGCTTTTTTATCCGCTCAACGCTCTGCCGACGATTCCCTTTAACGACAGAGCCATCAACATCGGTTGCAACAACAAGCTGCAATCATACGCCTTTGAGTCGCCGATAGTTACGACCTACAAATGGCATTTTGCCGTCGAGACGCTTTATGCGACATATTACGCCGACAAGACTTAAAAAAGGTCATATTTAAGAAACGGAGGCAAAAAAATAAAAACCTATTCAAGGAACAAAAATGAAACAAACCGAAAATAAAAGCCGCGGCGGGGGTTTCTTTTTTAAGAAGCTAAAAAAGCTCGCCTGCTTTATCATAAAAACGGCGTTCAGAAATGAAATAGTCAAAAAAACGCCGATAGATTATTGTCAAAATTATCTCATACTCTGTGCCCACGGGTCGGGGCTTGACATGTTTCACACCATGGCGGCTCTCGAACCGCTGGACTACACCGTCGTGGCCGCGCGAAAGCTGTTTTTTGGCAAGCTGCTCGGCGGGCTTTTGCGTGCAAGCGGAGCTATTCCAAAAAAACAATTCGTCACCGATTTGACGGCTCTCCGTCTTGTAAAAAACGCCGCCGAAAGCGGAAAGAGCATATTTATCTGCCCCGAGGGCCGCTCGACCCCCGACGGCACAAACAGCCACGTTTCGCCCGCGATTGCAAAAATGGTCAAGTGGCTGGGCTTGCCCGTGCTTTTTGTCAAGCCGCAAGGCTCTTATCTCTCCTTTCCGCGTTGGGTTCAAAGCCCGCGTTTCGGCAAGATGACGACGGAGGTTGAGTTGCTGCTGACAAAGCGCGAGGTCGCAAATCTGTCCAATCAGGAAATTTATGAAAAAATCAAAAAGGCCTTTACCTTTAACGAATACGATTATCAAATCGAAAACGGCATAAAATTTCTAACCCCCTCCCCCGCAAAAAAAATTCACAACCTGCTTTTTATCTGCCCCGAATGCAAGAGCCAAACCGATATGTATTCCACCTCAAAAGAGATATGCTGCAGGGCTTGCGGACTCAAGGCCAAGGTCGACGTGTCGGGCAAGCTCGAATTCCAAAAATCGGGATATTTTGACCGCATAGACCAATGGGTGGCCTTTCAAAAGAACGAAATAGCGAGGCTCGTCGCAAAGGACGGCTTTTATTATCAAATAAAAACCGCGCTTTCCTTTGAGGACGAGCTTAACAACTCCTACAAAAAGGTCGCCGACGGCGTATTCGCCATAGACAAAAACGGCGCGGTTTTTACCGCCGAAAGCTTCTTTGAGGATATCGACAAAAGCAAATATTCAAAGATAACCTATCCGTCGTCGGCGTTTGCAAGCCTGTCTTACGGCTCGTCCTACCTTGAGCTTTACGCGCACGAATCCACCCAAAAATACAGCTTTGGCGACGGCGTTATAACCTACAAAATCAGCCTGCTGTTAGAGGCGGTATACGCGCTCGGGCTTACGCACGAAACGGCGTGACATTATAAAATAAGGAGCGCAAAAACAACTATGACGTTACCCGCGCGGCTTGTCGTCGCCACAAACAACGCCCACAAGGCGGAGGAAATAAAAGCTCTGCTCGGCGGAAGGTTTGACGAAGTACTCACCCTAAAGGAAATGAATATCAATGTCGACCCGAAAGAAGACGGCGCGACGTTTTTTGACAACGCCCTGCTCAAGGCGAGAGCCGCCGCGGAATTTACCGATTTGCCGGTGCTTGCCGACGATTCGGGGCTTTGCGTCGATTTTTTGGACGGGCGGCCGGGCGTATACTCGGCGCGGTACGCAGGCGCGGGGGCAAGCTACGGGCAAAACAACGACAAGCTGTTGGCGGAGCTTGCGGACGCGCCCGACGGCGCGCGCTCGGCTCACTTTGAATGCTGCGTCGTTTTGCTCTTTAACGACGGCTCTTATCTCTCGGCGGACGGCCGCTCGGACGGAACTATAACCCATCGGGCCTTCGGCGAAAACGGCTTTGGTTACGACCCCTATTTCTATTCGGAGGAGCTAAAAAAGACCTTTGCCGAGGCTGAAGGACAAGAAAAGAACGCCGTCAGTCACCGCGCGCGCGCGCTCGCCGCTCTGTCTGAAAAGCTGACCGATTTTATTTCACGCGGCTAATTTTTTATATCTGATTTCCAAATAAAGGCGTTTTATCAAATACTTCGCGGCGCGTCGTACTTGATAAAACGCCTTTATTTATATTTTTTAGCCTTGGTTCGGCCTTAGCTCAGCCTTGGCTCCCCTTAGGCTCGTTGCCGTTTTGTTCGATAGGCGCGGGTCTTGTCGACGGTCTGCGGCGGTAGCCGCTTGCATCTTTGTTGTAACCGCTTGCGCTTTGGTCAAAGCCATTCTCTCCGTTGTTGCCGCCCGCGTTTTGGTCAAAATCGCCCGCGTTTTGGTCTGAATCGTTCGCATCTCTGTTGTAACCGTTCCTAAAATAGCCCTCGCCGTTTCCGAAACGGCGGCGGCCGCCCGCTCCGCGCGGTCTCCTAAAAGGCAGCCGCCTCACCGGCGAGCCGTTTTCGTCCATGCCGTCCGCGCCGTCGATTATGCCGTTGTTGTCGGCGTCTATGCCGTCCGCGCCGTCTATGATTCCGTCTTGGTTCACGTCCGCGCCAAAGCCGTTAGGCCGCGAATCGGGAACGCCGCCGTAAGGCGTTTGTCCGCCGTTTTGACCCGAGCTTTGATTTTCCGGCGACGGATTGTCAATCGGTAGCTCCGCGGCCTTTACCGTCACGGTAGCGTCTCTTGACGCTGACTTCTTTTTGTATTCGGCCTTGCAGGTCAATTTTACGGACGCGTCCTCCCCGGGCGCGGTAAATACGCCGTCGTTTGACAGAGCTTCGGGCGTATCGCTCGTCCATATCAGCTTTACGTTTTTGTTCGCCTCATACTCTGTCGGGAGCGAAAGGTTTGCCGTTACGTTTTGTCCGTTGACCCTCGACGCTCCCCATTCGGCGGCCTTGTCGACGGTCTTTTGCGCCGCTTGACAGGACGTCAGACCGGCAATCAACGCCGTCAGCGCGATTACCGTCAACGCGGCAAGCCCTTTGATTTTGTTCTTTTTCATTCTTAATGCGTTCCTCCATGTGTTTTTTTAGCGGTTTCGCCTCTATTTAATTTGCGACGCGAAAGCAAAAAAATACATGAACGGCAAACTTTTGACAAAAAAGTTCCGCGGCTTTTTTATACGTTTGCCCGATTTATTCCGGCTTTCTCACATATTGCCCTAAGTCCTTGTCATAAACGACCTTGCTTTTATTTTTTTGTAAAAGCTTTGTCAGGGCATAAACGTCAACCCAGATTTCCGAAGGGCCTTTTACCTGACTTTCGTCAAATATCAGTTGAAGCCCGAAATGCAAATGCGGCGGCTTGATGTTGTTGACGTTTTCCTTACTGCTGTAGCCCGTCATTCCGAGATATCCTATTACGTCTCCGGACTCGACCGCGTCTCCCTTCTTGAAGTCCCTCGCATAAGGCTTGTCCTTTCTCATGTGCGCGTAATAATAGTAGCGTTTGGAGTCGCGGCTTCTGATGCCTATTCTCCAGCCGCCGAATCTGTTCCAGCCTATTTCCGTCACCGTCCCCCCCTCGACGACGATTATCGGCGTTCCGACGCCGCCCATCAAATCGTGCCCTAAGTGCCGCCTCTTATAGCCGAAGCTTCTGCTGTTTCCGAAATCGTCGTAATGGCTGAAGCCGTAGCCGGCGGCTATCGGCGAAAACACCCTCATGCCGTATTTTTTTACCGTCTCATATTCCGAACCGCCGCCGTCAGACGGCTTTTTTACCTCGTAATACCCCAGATATTCTCCCAAAACCGCGCCGTAAACCTCGCGGTAAAACGCGTAATATTTATTGCTCTCGAGCCTCGTTATTTCCGGCGAGCCGCCCGCCCTTAAGCCGGCGGCGATTTTGTCTAAGTCCCCCGCCTTATAAGCCGAAAAATTGCCGTAATATTTGACGGCTAAAAGAGCCAAAAGCTCCGTCCAATCAAGCTCTGCGCCGCCCTTGACGCGCGAATTTATATCTAAGCTCATAGCCCGCGACAGAGCCTCGTAGGGCGGATTGAATTCGCACCATTTTATAAATTTTTTCTTTTCAGGCGGCGCGCCGTCCTCTCCGCCGCCGTCCTTTTTTTGAAGGTTTTTTATGTTTTCCTCCTCTCTTTGCATAATAGCGTCAAGCCTGCCGTCGCCCTCGCCGCCAAAGCCGCCCTCAAAATCGGCCGACGCGTCTTGGCTTACGGCGGGCTCGCGCGGTTTCGCGGACACGGACGCTTCTATACCGCGCGTTTCTATACCGTTCGGCGTTTCTATATCGCTTGATTTAAGCGCAAAGGAGGGGGGTGCATACCCGAAAAACGGCGCGAAAAAAGCGCACGAAAGAGCAAAAAAAACCGCCGTCATATAAAAAACAAAAAAAATCCGCTTGTATTCCATATGAATATTATGCGTCTTTCGGCGCGGATTATCAAAAAATATCGGGTATCTATAAATTTAAGTATTTAAAACCGCGTCCGCGCCGTCTTGCGCTTCCTTGCGCTTGTTTTTTTCAAACTCGGTGCAACACGCGGTAAGCCCGACGACCTCGCGCGCCTTTGCCTTTAAGAGAGCCTTGGCGCATTCGTTCATCGTCGAGCCTGTCGTTATGACGTCGTCTATTATCAGCACGGACTTATCCGCGATAACGTCGGGTCTTATGACCTTAAACGCGCCGACGAGGTTTTTTCTCCTCTCGAACGAGGTGAGCAAGGCCTGATGCTTTGTTTCGCGCGTTTTTATCAGCGCGTCAAAGCGCGCGTCAAGCTTCAAAAGCTTAGCGGCCTTTTCGGCGATTAGCGCGCTCTGATTAAAGCCGCGGTAGCCGCCCGATCTCTCAAAGGCGGGAGTACAGACAATCAAATCGGCGGCATAGTTCCGCCGGACATACTCGGTCGCGACAAACTCGCCGAACATGCCGGCTATATATCTCATGTTGCGGAATTTCATATCGTCTATGAGCTTCGCGGCAAGTCCGCGGTAGACAAACGGCGAATTTACCCGCGCAAATACAAACCTATGGTTTTGACATTCGAGGCAGTAGTCTGCCTCGTCGTATATCGGGCGGCCGCATTTTTTGCAGGTTCTTACGTCGTCGGTGATATACGGCATTTCAAAAAAGCAGTCTCCGCAAAGTCCGAAACGCTCTCCTTTAAGCTCAGTTCCGCAGGCATAACAGGTTATTCCTTCGGGAAAGAGGGTTTCCAAAAATCTGTCCTTCAGATATTTCAGATTCATGCCGCTTGCTTATCTCCGTTTTTTTTAGCGCGCCTCAATTTTCGATAAAAACGGCTTGGCCGCTTTCTCTTGATTTTTCGGCGGCGAACGCCATGCGGTGGCTTTCGAGCGTCACGTCTATAAACGACATGCGCGGATTGACCTTGCCCGTCTTCAAAAATTCTATAAAGTCGGCGATTATTCCCGCGTCGCCGCCGAGATGACCCGATATGAGTCCGCTTTGCGTTTTGACGGTCTTTAGCGGGCCGCCGAATATATTCAGCTTGAATTTGTGCTTTGCGTCGACGCCTATGATTTCGCCCTTTGTGCCGCATATGTGAAGCCGCCTAAAGCACCCCTCCGAAAACGCCGTCATGGTGAGATTCGCGTTTATTCCGTTTTGGAGCTTGACGGCGACGTTTTGATTTTCGACGACGTCGTTGTCGCATTTATATACGCAACGCCCGTAAGGAGAGGTTTTCAACGCCTCGCGAAGCTCCTTGATTTTGGCCTTGGGCTTGCCGGTTATCAGGCGTTTGTGCCATATTAGCCTCGGATATGTATATCTCGTAAACCCGTAATATATCTTTTTTACGTCGTAAGGGCATTCCCTGCGGTGAGGGCATGGCGCAAGACAATAGTCCGCGGCTCCGCTCGGCGCGTTTTCCTTCAAAAACAGCTTTCTCGAGCCGCTGCTAAACACCTCGACGCTCTTTTGCCCCGTAAAATAGTAAATTATGTCGAGGTCGTGACAGCACTTGGCCAAAATCGACGGGCCGGATTCGGCTTGATTTCTCCAATTTCCTCTGACGTAGCTGTGCGCAAAATGCCAGTAGCCGACGTTTTCCGTGTCGTTTATCGACACTATGTCGCCTATCAGCCCCGCGTCTATGGTCTGCTTTATCGAATGATAAAAGGGCGCGTATCTCAGCACGTGGCAGACGACGACGCTCAAGCCCTTTTCCTTAGCCGATTCGGCTATTTCTTGGCATTCCGAATACGTCGGCGAAACGGGCTTTTCGAGCAGCAGATGATATCCCGCTTTTAACGCCGCTAAGGCGTGCTTATAATGGTCGCGGTCTTGCGTGGCTATGATGAGCGCGTCGGCAAGCTTGCCCGCCGCAAAAAATTCTTCGTCCGACTCAAAGGTCCTTACCCGACTGCCGTAGGACGCCGTCGCGCCGTCCAAAAGCGCGCGCTTTTTGTCGCAAACAGCGACGATTTCCGCGTCCTTATTGTGCGCGAGCTGATAGGCGTACCGCGATCCGCGGTTGCCGAAACCCAATATGGCGATTGTTATCATAAGCGACTCCTCTTTTTTATCCGTTTTTTTGAGCTGTCAACGATATTATTATACAACATTTCAAAAAAATAAGCAAGCCTTATAGGCAAAGTTTACATATCAAAACTTTTTGTGTATTTAACGCCTATATTACATTTCGTCAATCAAATTATGTCTTACGCCGTCCTTTTGATATCCTATTACCGTGTCGAGGTTTATGTTGTACATGCTCTTAAATATATTTATGTCGGCGTTTACGTTTGTCTTTTTTAGGGTCTTGACGAGGTTTTTCATTTGCCGGCGCGTCGACGAGCCGTCGTCGGTAGGCGAACAAAATTCGGTAAAACGGCAGGCGCACCTGATAAATTCGAGCTTGTTGTAGTTTTTGAAATTGATTATGTCGCGCTCCTCGATTTTATACATCGGGCGGATAAGCTCCATGCCTTCGAAGTTTTTGCTCTTTAATTTAGGCGGCATTGATTGTATGCGCCCGTTATAAAAAATCCCCATCAAAACCGTCTCTATAACGTCGTTAAAGTGATGCCCTAAGGCTATTTTGTTACAGCCGAGTTCCTTTGCCTTGGCGTACAAATTGCCGCGCCGCATTCTCGCGCAGAGATAACAAGGCGCGCCGCTAAGCCCGGCTACGGTATCAAAAATGTTTGTCTCAAAAATTTCCGCGGGGATATTCAAGGTTTTGAGGTTTTCCTCTATGACGCGGCGGTTATATTCGTTATATCCCGGGTCCATGACCATATATAAGGCCTCAAAATTGTTTTTGCCGTGCTTTTTTAGCTCCTGAAAGCACTTGGCCATCAGCATAGAATCCTTGCCGCCGGAAATGCAGACGGCTATTTTGTCGCCGTCGTTTATCAGCTTATATTCGTTGACCGCCTCGACAAATTTTTTCCAAACCGACGCTCTGTACGTCGTGATTATACTGCGCTCTATTCTCTCATACCCTTCCATACCGCACCGCCGATAACTTTTTTACATGCAAATCGTCGCCGCATGTATAACAGCTCTCAAAATCGGGAAACCTCACGGAATATCCCCCGTCTCCTTCCTCCGTAAAAATAGCCGTGTAGGCATATTTCATAATCTCACCCTCCTTTTATTTTAATCCGGCGTCTCTTAATCTTAATCCGCTAATAATTATAGCGCGGCGTTGTAGGCTCGTATGCTTTGCATGGCTTTTTCGAGAAAGCCGTTGTCCGCGCGGACAAAATCGACCTGTATGACGGGCATCGCGCTCAGCCATTCGTCAAAATCGGGAGACGCGGCAAGGTCGGCGTTGTGAGTCTCCGCCATGCCGATTAGCGACCACCCAAAAAGCGACGGCAAAAGCTCGTCAAGCAAAAAGACGGGAGTTTGCTGAGCCTGATTTATGCGGAAAACTCCGCGGTATTTTTCCTTGTCTGCGTTTATCTTTTTTGTCTCGCTTCTTATTCCCTCTATGACCGCCCGGCTTGACGCGCGGTTGTGCCAATATCCGTAGCAAACGGTGTAAGATACGGGCGGCAGGCTTTCGTCAAGCTCCCCGTCACGCTTTTCGAGCGGATCGGCGTCGCCCGGGCAGCCGTAAGCGGCAGAAACCGCTCGACCGCCGCACGCGGCTATCGCCGCTTGAGACGACTCGGGAAAAATGACGACCGCTCCGCTCTTTGCGCCGCCAAGGGTGACGTCTCCGTAGGTCAGCTCCGAAAGCGGAGTTGAGGATACGTCGTAGCGCACATAGTCGATAAGGGTTTCGCCGTTGCATTCCGCGTCAAAAAATATGTCGTTCAACAGCAGAGCAAGCTCCTCCGCCCCCGACGAATAATAGACGTGCCTAAACTCGAGGACGATAAATTCGCCTTGCCGTTCGGACAAAAAAAGTATCAAATCGTCTATATATTCTCTCAACGGCAAAGACAAAAGTCCGTGGCAGGCATACCATTCGCCGTCTATATAAGTCGCCCTGACGTCAAAATATCTGACGCCGCTATACGCCAAATCAAGCGCGCCCGTCGTCTGGGCGACGGATACCCTCTCGATAAAACCGCCGGCTATTACGTTCGTCGCGCCCCAATCGGTCAGCGCACCCAATTGATTGACGATATGAGACGGGTCGTGTTTGTTTGGAGGGCTGTTCCGCGCAATGCCCGAGCTAAACGCGTCGTGAGCCGCCAGCATGGCGATATCCGTCACCAATGCGCCGTCGGCCACATTGCCGCGAAACACCTCGGGATATTGAGAATTTGTATGCCGGTAATCAAGTCTATCAAGCCCGGGAATCAGCAACGCCGACAAAGCCCCGACGGCAACCGCGGTTGTCAAAGCCGCAACAATAACCGCCTTTAACGATTTTTTCATAAGTTATCTCTCTCCTTATATAATATCGTCTATATGAGATATATGTTATCACACGCCCTATACAAAAGTCAACAAAAACAATACTATTCCTACACAAAACTTCAGGGCGAACGCATGAAAAACTGGTATAAAAACGCTTGACAATAATAAAACGATGTAAAAATAGCTGCTTTTTGTCTTTAAATGCGATAAAATAGTATTCGGAGGACAAAAAAATGC
>JAISRB010000067.1 GCA_031273825.1 Clostridiales bacterium | reverse complement strand
CCGCGGAAAAGCCGCGTCTCAACGTATACAGGAGCAATTCTCACATTTACGTTCAGATAATCGACGACGTAAAGGGCGTGACAATCGCGTCGGCGTCGACGATAGACAAGGAAGTCGCGGTCAAAACGGGCGAATCGGCAAAGAGCGAGGCCGCAAAGGCGGTCGGCGCGGAGGCGGCTAAAAGAGCTATGGCAAAGGGTATAACCGAGGCGGTATTCGACAGAGGCGGTTATATCTACACGGGGCGCGTCGCAAAGGTCGCCGAGGGCGCGAGAGAAGCCGGACTTAAGTTTTAAAGGAGTGTTTGATTTTTTATGGCAATCAGAGAAAGAGGAGGCAGACCGCAAAGGGAAGCCCAAGATGATTTAATCAAAAAGCTTGTCGAGATCAGAAGAGTAGCCAAGGTCGTCAAGGGCGGGCGCACTATGCGCTTTTCCGCGCTTGTCGTCGTCGGAAACGGCGCGGGCGAGGTCGGAGTCGGCATAGGCAAATCGGCCGAGGTTCCGGACGCTATCGAAAAGGCGACGCAGGAGGCCAAAAAGAGAATGGTCAAAATCAACGTCCTCGAGAGAACTATACCGCACGAAACCGTCGGCGTATTCGGCAGAGGCAAGGTCATACTCCTTCCGGGCGCGTTAGGCTCGGGCGTCATTGCGGGCGGCCCTGTCAGGAGCGTTCTCGAGGCTTGCGGCATAAAGGACATAAGAACCAAGTCTATAGGCACAAACAACAAAATTAACGTTGTAAAGGCGACTATGGAAGGCCTTATGAGCCTGAGAACCGCCGAGCAGGTCGCCGCGGTTCGCGGAAAAGAAAAGCTGTAATAATTTTTTGATAAGGAGATACGGCACGATGGATAAGATAAAAATCACTCTCAAAAAGAGCACGATAGGCTTAGTCAAAAATCAAAAAGCAAACGTCGAGGCTTTGGGGCTAAAAAAAATAGGCCAGTCAAAGCTTCACAACGACGTTCCGCACATACGCGGAATGATAAAAAAGGTCTCGTTCCTTTTGGACGTCGAGAAAATAGGCTAATCAAAAAAATAAGAGGTACGCTATAATGGATATTCAAACTCTTTCGCCGGCGCCCGGCGCAAAAACTAAGGCCAAAAGGTTGGGCAGAGGTTTAGGCTCGGGTTTAGGCAAGACCTCCGGTAAGGGTCACAAGGGACAATGGGCAAGAAGCGGCGGCGGCGTTCGTCCGGGCTTTGAGGGCGGCCAGATGCCGCTGACCAGAAGACTCCCTAAGAGAGGCTTTACCAACATATACAAAAAGGAATACACCATCATAAACGTCTCCGATTTGGAGAGGTTTGACGACGGCTCCGTCATAACGGCGGACGTCCTTTTGGGCGCGGGCGTCATAAATAAAATCGAAGCTTACGGGATAAAGATTTTGGGAAACGGGGAACTTACAAAAAAACTCACTGTCGAAGCAAAAAAATTCTCTAAGTCCGCGATAGAGATAATTGAAAAGGTCGGCGGTAAAGCTGAGGTGAAATAATGTTCGAGACTCTAAAGGCGGCGTTTACGACTAAAGAAATAAGAGTCAAAATTTTGATGACTCTTTTTATGCTTTTGGTCTACCGCATAGGTTGCTATATTCCTATTCCGGGGCTTGACGCCGCGTCTATAATGCAAAACTTCAACAGCGAGGGCGGCGCGGGCAGCTTTTTGCAGCTATTAAACGCCGTCAACGGCAACGCCCTGCAAAACGGAACCCTCTTTGCGCTCGGAATTTTGCCGTTTATCAACGCTTTCATCATAATGCAGCTTGTCACCCTGATTATTCCGCGCCTTGACGCTCTGTCTAAGGAGGGAGAATCGGGTCGCAGAAAAATCACTCAAATAACAAGATACGTCGCCATAGGCCTCGGCATAGTACAGGCCGTCGGCATAGTTATCAGCTGGGATCAGGTCGGCGGCGACGGAGCCGTTATGTCCTTTCTCTTAGGAAGCGAAAGCCCCGTTACGATGTTCTTTTCCAAGGCGTTTATCGTCCTCATACTCGTAGGCGGCAGTACCTTTGTCATGTGGATAGGCGAGAGAATAACCGAATACGGAATAGGAAACGGAACGTCTCTCATCATCTTTGTCGGCATACTTTCGTCGGTCGCGTCGGCCATCATCAACGGCATAGCGACGGCGGGAAGCGTCGCCGACCCGACGGTGACCATCATACAAATAATAGGCTTCATAGCCGTTCTTGCGATTATCTTTTATTTTATCGTCTATGTCGACCTTGCCGTGAGAAAGGTTACCGTGCAATATGCAAAGCAGGTAAAGGGCAACAAGATGTACGGCGGTCAAGCGTCGCATATACCTATCAAGGTCAACGCCTCGGGCGTCATGCCTATAATATTCGCGTCGTCGTTTCTCATGTTTCCGCAGATGATTATCAGTCTGTTTTGGCCGAACGGCGCGGCGGATCAGTTTTATACCAAATGGTTCGGCGTCGATTCGTGGCTATACGTCGCGGTCATGGCCGTGTTGATACTGTTTTTCTCCTACTTCTACGCTCAAATTCAGTTTGACCCCGAAGACGTGGCGAGAAACATTCAGCAATACGGCGGCTTTGTTCCCGGTATAAGAGCCGGCAAGCCGACCGTCGACTATCTCAAAAAGATAAACAACAGAATAACCTTCTTCGGAGCGGTCTTTCTTTCGGTCATAATGATACTCCCGACGATATTGTTTAAGACGCTCTTTGCGAGCGCGGGCATGGCCAACGCCTTTAGCGCGACGGGCTTGCTGATTGTCGTCAGCGTCGCTCTCGAATTTAACAAACAGCTCGAATCTCAGCTCATGATGAGACACTACAAAGGGTTTCTCAAATAGAGGTAGGCTATGAAAATAATATTACTCGGCGCGCCGGGGGCGGGCAAGGGCACTCAGGCAGTAAGGATAGCCGCCGCCTTTAACGCGGCGCACATATCGACCGGCGACCTTTTGAGAAAAAACATAAAAGAGGGCACGGAGCTTGGCCGCGAGGCCAAGGAGTATATGGACAAGGGGCGTTTAGTCCCCGACGACCTCGTCATAGCCCTTGTCAAGGAGACGGCGGGCAAGCTGAACGACTTCCTCTTTGACGGCTTTCCGAGGACAATCGAGCAGGCAAAGGCCGTCGACGGGTTTACGGCTATCGACAAGGTAATCAACCTCAATATCGACGAAGGGCTTTTGACGGCGCGTCTGACGGGCCGCCGCGTATGCAAAAGCTGCGCGGGAATTACGCATCTGACCCTCCTAAACGGAGCGGAGAGTTGCGCGGTCTGCGGCGGCGGGCTTTATCAACGCGCCGACGACAACGAGGAGACGGTTAAGTCGCGGTTGGAGGTCTACAACAAACAGACCGCGCCGCTCATCGAATATTACAAAAAGCAGGGCAAGCTTGTCGATATCGACGCGGGCAGGCAGTCGGCGGAGGTTTTTGCCGACATAGAAAGAGAGCTAAAAAAGCTTTAGGCTTTTGGCCGGGGTGAAAAATGTTCGACGCCGTTTCGATAAAAACAAAAAGTCAAATTGAAATAATGAGGCAATCGGGAAAAATACTCCGCGACGTTCACCTCTTTGTGGGCGAACGGCTTGAGGAGGGAATGACCACCCTCGACATAGACAAAATTACGCGTGAATTCATCAAAAAAAACGGCGCGAAGCCCTCGTTTTTGGGTTACGGCGGTTTTAAGGGCGCGGCTTGCGTGTCGATAAACCGGCAGCTGCTGCACGGAATTCCGTCGCCGTCGGTAATAATCAAAAACGGCGACACCGTAAAGATTGACATAGGCGTTCTGCTAAACGGCTTTCACACCGACGCCGCGAGAACTTACGCGGTGGGAGAGTGCGACGAAAGCTATACAAAAATGATAGACTGCGCTAAGCGGGCCTTCTTTGAGGGAATAGAGCTTGCCGACGCGTCTCACCGCCTCGGCGACGTTTGCAGCCGCATAGGCGAATATATAGAATCAAAGGGCTACGGCGTCGTCCGCTCATATATAGGTCACGGCGTCGGAGCGAGACTCCACGAGCCGCCCGATATTCCCAATTACGGGATAGCGGGCAGGGGAATCCGCTTAAGAGCCGGCATGACCCTCGCAATCGAGCCGATGATAACCATGGGCGACAGCGAGGTAGAGGTCTTAGCCGACGGCTGGACGGTTGTGACTAAGGACGGAAGCCAGTGCGCGCACTACGAAAACACCGTTCTCGTCACGGACGGCAGACCCGAAATTTTGACGCTTTAGCTAAAACGGGGATTATATGGATATAGGTTCTGTGGTTTATTCCAAGGCGGGTCGCGATAAGGGCGGTTATTATATAGTCGTGAGGCTGTCGGAGACGGCGGGTTTCGTCTTTATAGCCGACGGGGAGACCAGACGGATAGAAAAGCCCAAGCTCAAAAAAATCAGACATTTGAGAGACAGCGGCGTCGTCATAGAAAAGCTTGCAAACAAATTTACGGCTCAAAAGCTCGTTCACAACGCCGAGGTGCGCTCCGCGCTCAAGGCCTACAACGGCATAGACGCGGCGGCCGAGCCGCCGGACGGAGAGGAGCGGCCCGAGGGGCGGGAAACATCATAGACGACAGCGTTTTAGGCCGTCAAAGGCGGCCGGTATAGACGGTCAAATATATACACACAAAACGGAGGTTTTTTTGTGCCTAAAGACGACGTAATAGAAGCCGAAGGCAAGGTTATCGAACTTTTGCCTAACACAAACTTTAGAGTCGAATTGCTCAACGGACACACGGTCAACGCCTATTTGTCGGGAAAGCTCAGACTCAACAATATAAAAATTGTCGAGGGCGACCGCGTCACTCTTGAATTGAGTCCTTATGACTTGAGCAAGGGGAGAATTACTTGGCGCGCAAAAAATTGACGTTAAACAAAATAACAGCAAATATTTAAGGAGCGTATTCATCATGAAAGTAAGAGCGTCCGTAAAAAAGATATGCGACAAATGCCGCATAATCAAAAGAAACGGCAGAATAATGGTAATTTGCAGCAAGGACAAAAGTCACAAACAGCGTCAAGGCTAAAAAACGCCTTCATTTTGCTTGCCGAAAATTATTATTTGTGGTATAATTGTCAAGTTTGCAAAATAAAAAAACACCGATAATGCTTGTTTTAGGGAAGCGGCTGTATCTTTAGGCTAACATTCCGAATTTTTTGCTTAAAGATTCTTTCCCGAAGCGTTTAGATATATTTATTACACACAGGGTTATGGAGGTAACACAGTTAAATGGCTCGTATTGCAGGCGTGGATTTGCCGCGCGAAAAAAGAGTTGAGATTGGCTTGACTTACATCTACGGGATTGGCCGCTCGGTTTCAAATAAAATTTTGTCCGACGTGCAGATAAGCCCCGACGTAAGAGTCAAGGACTTGACCGAGGATCAAATAAGCCTTATCCGCGAATATATCGACAGAAACGTTCGCGTCGAGGGCGACCTCAAAAGAGAGGTTTCAATGAACATCAAGCGGCTTATGGAAATAGGCTGCTATAGAGGTATCCGCCACAGAAAGGGACTTCCCGTCCGCGGACAAAACACGAGAGCCAACGCGCGCACGAGGAAAGGCCCTAAGCGCACGGTCAGTAAGGCTAAGAAAGTCAAGAAATAAGGAGAATAAATAATGGCTCAGACACCTAAAAAAACCACAAGAAAGCGCAAAGAGCTTAAACGTGTAGACAAGGGAGCGGTGCACATTCATTCTTCCTTTAACAACACGATAGTGACATTTACCGACGTAAACGGAAACGCCGTTTCTTGGTCAAGCGCCGGTAAGCTCAAATTTAAGGGTTCCAAAAAAAGCACCCCGTTCGCGGCTCAGGCCGCCGCCGAGGACGCCGCTAAGGTAGCCAAGGATATGGGTATGAGAACCGTAGAGGTCTATGTCAAGGGGCCGGGCGCCGGCAGAGAGGCGGCTATTCGCGCGCTTCAGACATACGACTTTGAAGTGACGCTGATAAAGGACGTTTCACCGATACCGCACAACGGTTGCCGTCCGCCTAAGCGCAGAAGATTATAGGAGGCGATTTTTATATGGCAAGATATACGGGTTCGGTATGCCGTCTTTGCAGACGCGAGGGCGCGAAGCTCTTTTTGAAGGGCGAAAGATGTTATTCCGCAAAATGTTCGTTTACGCATAGGGTGACGCCTCCCGGGCAGCACGGAATGTCGAGAAAGAAAAACTCGGAGTATTCGCTGCAGCTCAGGGAAAAGCAAAAAACCAAAAGAGTTTACGGAATTCTCGAAAAGCAGTTTAAGATGTATTACGAAAAGGCCGACAAAATGCGCGGCATGACGGGTGAGAACATGCTTGTTCTCATCGAGAGAAGACTTGACAACGTCGTCTATAGGCTCGGTCTCGGAATATCGAGAGCGCAGGCGCGTCAGATTGTCAATCACGGGCTTATTTGCGTCAACGGAAAAAACGTAAATATTCCGTCCTATCTCGTCAAGGCGGGCGACGTAGTAACCGTCAAGGAAAACAAAAGAGACAAGGCGGTATTCGCCGAGGTAAAGGGCGGACGCTCGGTATCTCTGCCTAAGTGGCTGACCTTTGAAAACGAGGCCTTGAAGGGTACGGTCGTTGCGCTCCCTCAAAGAGACGACGTCGACTTTACCATAGCAGATCACTTGATCGTCGAGTTGTATTCAAAATAAGCGCGGCAGAGTCGGGGCTTGAAATAAATTGGAGGATTTTTTTGAATGGAGATAATAAAACCAAAAATAACCGTCGAGGAAAACGACGACGCGTCTTACGCTAAGTTTACCGTCGAGCCTCTCGAACGCGGTTACGGCACGACGCTCGGCAACGCTTTGAGACGCATTCTGCTGTCCGCGCTCCCGGGTTGCGCCGCTCAGGGCATCAAAATCGAGGGCGTAAAACACGAGTTTTCGACTATACCGGGCGTAAGAGAGGACGTTTCGGAAATCGTCTTGAATATAAAAGGGCTTGCTCTCAAATGGGACGGCGGCGACGTATTCACTAAGAAAAACCTCACGCTAAGCAAAAACACGCCGGGAGCCGTCTACGCCTCGGATATAACGGAGGATCCCGAGGTCGAAATATTAAACCCTAATCTCTATATTTGCACGCTTAGCGACGACGCCAACATAGACATGACGATAACCATCGGCTGCGGCAGAGGCTATGTCGGCGCGGCCAACAACAAGGACAAAAACGCGCCTATAGGCTACATTGCGATAGATTCGATTTATACTCCTGTCGAAAAGGTCAACTATACCGTCGAGAGCACGCGCGTCGAGCAAAGCATAGCCTATGACAAGCTGACGATGGACGTTTGGACAAACGGAACGACCGGCGCAAAAGAGGTGGTCAGCCTTTCGGCAAAGATTATGAACGATTACCTCGGCATATTTGTAGACCTCATAGACAATATGAGAGACACCGACGTTTTGGTCAGTTGCGACAACGACAAAAAGCACAAGCTGCTCGAAATGAATATCGAGGACATGGATCTTTCCGTGAGGTCTTACAACTGCTTAAAGCGCGCGGGAATCCACACCATAGAGGATTTGACCAAGAAGTCCGAGGAGGAAATGCTAAAGGTCAGAAACCTCGGGCGCAAGTCTCTCGAGGAAGTTATAAAGAAGCTCCACGATATGGGTTTGGATCTTCTCAATAAGGACGAGTAACCGGACGGATAGCCGCCGGCTTTCGGGGAAAAGCCGCTCTTCCTTATAAAAAAAATGTATGTTACACACAAACGGAGGATTTTTTTATGGCAAGAAAATTGGGTATGCGTACTCAGCTTAGAATGGCGGTGCTAAAACATCAGGTCACCGACTTGCTTTGGTACGGCAAAATAGAGACGACCGTAGACCGCGCAAAGGACGTCAGACGCATTGCGGAAAAGCTCATTACGCTGGCGGTCAAGACCTATGACGACAAGGTTACGGTGACAAAGACGAGATATAACCTAAAGGGCGAGGAGGTCGCCGTCGAGTTTGAAAACGACGGGCCAAAAAAGCTGAGCGCGAGACGCCGGCTTATGTCGTCGCTCTATGACATTCAGCAGCAGAGAGAAAAGGGCGAGAAGGCCGCGGCTTTCAAAGAGCGCACAAAGGATATCAATCACCCTCTTATCGAAAAAATCTTTAACGATTACGCGCCTCACTTTGCAAAAAGAGCCGAGGAGGTCGGGCAGGGCGGCGGCTATACCCGCATAATCAAGCTCGGAACGCGCCGCGGAGACAACGCCGAGACGGCAATAGTAGAATTAATATAGAATAGAGCTTACGCATAAGCCCTATGATAGGGGAAACGCGCTCATTACGCCGTAGGCTACACCCGCCGCTTTAGAATAAGTCTGCGCATTGTCGCGCGGTTTGTCGGGTGAGGGCGATTGCTCCTTTTGATAACGTTAGGCAAGCCGAAAAAAAGCGCGGCTTAAACCTAAGTAAAAAACGGTCTTAACGCCGGCAAATTTAATAAATTGATAAATAGCCGTCGTTTTTTTGCGTCGGCGTATTTTTTTAAGAAAAACGGCTTTTTTGACGGGTGGCAAATGATAAACATAGTCTTATTTCAGCCGGAAATTCCTCAAAACACGGGCAACATAGTCAGAACGGCGGCGTCTACCGGTTGCCGTCTGCATCTGATTAAGCCGCTTGGGTTTGAGCTTTCCGACAGACAGTTAAAGAGGGCGGGGCTTGACTACTGGAATACCGTCGACATTCGGGTCTATGAGAGCTACGGCGAGTTTTGCGAAAAAAATCCGGGACGGTATTTTTTCGCCTCGACAAAGGCGCGGCTGTCTTATGACAAGCCGGGATACGCGGACGGCGATTACATAATATTCGGGCCGGAGACGCGCGGGCTTCCGGAGGCTTTGATATTCGGCAATCCCGATACGGCGGTCAGAATACCCATGACGCCCGACAATCGTTCGCTCAATTTGAGCAACAGCGTCGCAATAATAGTCTATGAGGCGTTGAGGCAAAACGGCTTTCGCGGCTTAGAGTAAAATACAAAATAAACAAAAAGGGGATTTTTGATATGGACAGAGAAAAATTATCGATAAGACTTGTGAGAACGAGGGGCAAAGCCGTCAGCGTGTTGCTCTCTCCCGTCGTCAAACTGATGAGCTCGCGCGGCGTAAGCCTAAACTCCGTCAACTACGACGAAACGGAGCCCGATTGCAACGCCTTTGAGCTATATCCGCAGGACGGCAAGCAACAAAAAAAGCCCGTGCTGATATATCTGCACGGCGGCGGCTGGGTTCAGGGCAGCAACAGAGACAGAAATCACTACTGCTCGCGCTTTGCCGCAAGGGGATTTTATGTTCTGAATATGAATTATCGGCTTGCGCCCGACAGCAAACACCCCGAACAGGTTCGCGACGTGTTTAGGGCGATATCCTATATCTACAAAATCAAGGACGAATATAATCTCGACATGGACAACGTCTTTTTGGGCGGCGACTCGGCGGGCGCGCATCTCGCCGTGCTTGCGGCGGGAGTCGTGACAAACCCGAGATTGTTTGACGAATTCAAGATAAATTTTGAATACAGAGAGCAATTCAAAGTAAAGGGCTTGCTGCTCATTTGCGGCGTGTTCGATTACTTAAGCTGCAAGGATTCGCGAAAGGTCTGGTATCTGCACCTTATTCCGCTCTATCTCAAATCCTATTCGGGTCACGACCTCGGCGAGGTCGAGGACCTCGAAGCCCTGTGCCGCACGCAAGAGATTATGGATATGTGCCCCGTCACAATGGTTAGCAAGGATTATCCGCCGAGCCTGCTCATTACCGGCGACAACGACCCGCTAAAGCCGTCCACCGAGCTTTTTTATGAGGAGCTTGTCAAAAAAGGCGTTCGGGTCAGGATTTATCGCGGAACGGGCATATTTTCGATTCATTGCTTTCCTCTTGTCGACGGCAACACCAACGGCAAGGCGGCTATGAAAGAGACCTTAGAATTTTTTGACGAAAGATTGGCCGCGACGGACAAAGAGACCGAAGCGGAAATCGAAACCGAGCTTGCTAAATAAAGCTTTTTTTGTCGGGGCTTGCGCGTGAAAACGCGCAAGCCCCGCTCCAAAGCTCACCCTTTGATAAGACTCCGCATACAATGACCGCGAGAGCTTTTTTTTTGACGGAGGCGGTATTGTGGGAAGCGGGAATTTTTGGTTTGCGTTTATTTTGACGGTTATAGCCGGTTTATCGACGGGAGTAGGAAGCCTTATCGCGCTTTTTGCAAAGCGCGCCAACATGAAATTTTTGTCCGTCAGCCTCGGCTTTTCGGCGGGCGTTATGATATACGTTTCGATGGTCGAGATTTTTTTTAAGGCAAAGATGACTTTAACCGCCGCCGTCGGCGAAAAAAACGGATTGATAGCCGTCGTCGCGGCGTTTTTTGGCGGTATGCTGCTCATCGCCGTCATAAACAAGCTGATTCCCCTAAACGGCATGGCAAAGGCCGACGATAGCGCGGTGACGGGGCGCGGACTAAAGCGCGGCGACAGCCTCAAGGTAGAGGGAATTTCCGCGCCTCTGAGCCTCATGCGTTCGGGGCTTTTGACGGCGGTCACTCTCGGAATACACAATTTTCCCGAGGGGCTTGCGACGTTTATGTCCGCGCTCAGAGGGGCGGAGGTCGCCGTTCCGATAGTCGCGGCTATCGCCATACACAACATTCCCGAAGGGATAGCCGTGTCGGTTCCCGTATACTACGCCACTGGAAAAAAAGGCAAAGCGTTCGGGTATTCGTTTTTGTCGGGAATCACCGAGCCGTTAGGCGCGCTCATAGGCTATTTTATTTTATTTCCGTTTTTGACCGATACCGTCATGGCCGTAGTCTTTGCCGCCGTCGCCGGCATAATGGTCTTTATTTCTGTCGACGAACTGCTGCCCTCCGCGAGAAAATACGGCGCGAACAGCCTGTCGGTCTACGGGCTGGTGTGCGGTATGCTGGTTATGGCGGTGAGTCTAATATTATTTGCATAGGGCTTACGCATTCGCGCAAGCCCTCGATAGGGGAAACATGCTCGTTACGCATACGCTCCACTCGCCGAGTTTCCCCTCTTGCGGCAACTTGTTGCCGCAATTCACCCCTTTACGCGCGCTTTGCGCGTCAAGGTGGGCAACCAAAAAGCGCGGTTTTTGATTGCCCTAAGTAAAGTTTAGGACTTACGCATAGTCAAAGCGTGTCAAAAAGCGCGGTTTTTTTAGGGCTTACGCATACGCGCAAGCCCTGTTTAGGGGAAACGCGCTCATTTCGCATACGCTACACTCGCCGGGTTTCCCCTCTTGCGGCAACAAGATTGCCGCAATTCACCCCTTTTCGCGCGCTTTGCGCGTTAAGGGGGGCAACCAAAAAGCGTGGTTTTT
>JAISRB010000115.1 GCA_031273825.1 Clostridiales bacterium | reverse complement strand
CATAGACACGCCCGGTCACGTCGATTTTACCGTCGAGGTTGAGCGCAGTCTTAGAATTTTGGACGGAGCCGTCGCGCTGTTTTGCGCGAGGGGCGGCGTCGAGCCGCAGTCGGAGGCCGTTTGGAGGCAGGCCGACAAATATCACGTTCCGCGCATAGCCTTTGTCAACAAGATGGATATCAACGGCGCAAACTTTGAAAACGTCGTCGACATGATCAGAACGAGATTTCAGGTCAAGGCCGTAGCGTTGCAGCTGCCTATCGGCAAGGAAAACGACTTTAGGGGCGTCATAGATTTAGTTACTATGCGCGCCACCATATATAACGACGACCTCGGAAAGGATCAGGTGACGACGGATATTCCGGAAGAGCTAAAGGAGCAGGCCGCGGCTTTGAGAATAGAGCTTTTGGAGGCGGTCGCCGACTTTGACGACTCTATAATGGAGAGATATTTGGAGGGGCAGGACATTCCCGACGCCGACGTAAAGGCCGCCCTCAGAAAGGCGGTTATCGCAATGAAGGTCGTTCCCGTCTTTTGCGGCAGCGCGTACAAAAACAAGGGCGTCCAAAAGCTTTTGGACGCGGTAGTCGAATATCTGCCGTCGCCTCTCGACGTCAAGCAGATAACCGGCAGAGCCGTCGGCTCGGGCGACGATATACTCGTCAATTCCTCCGACAACGAGCCGTTTTCGGCGTTGGCGTTCAAGATAATGACCGACCAATTTGTCGGAAAGCTCGCGTTTATCAGAGTTTATAGCGGAACCCTCGAAAGCGGTTCTTATGTCATGAATACGACCAAGGGCAAAAAGGAAAGAGTCGGGCGGCTCATTCGTATGCATTCTAACAACCGTCAGGATATCGACAAGGTTTACGCCGGCGACATAGCCGCCATAGTCGGACTCAAAGACACGACGACGGGCGACACGCTCTGCGACGAAAAACGTCAGGTTGTTTTGGAGCGCATGGAGTTTCCCGAGCCGGTTATCCGCATAGCAATCGAGCCTAAAACCAAGGCCAGCCAAGAAAAAATGGGCTTTGCTCTGGCTAAGCTTGCCGAGGAAGACCCGACCTTCAAGACCAATACCGACAACGAGACCGGACAGGTCATAATCGCCGGAATGGGCGAGCTGCACCTCGAAATCATCGTCGACCGTCTGCTTCGCGAATTTAAAGTCGAATGCAAGGTCGGACAGCCGCAGGTCGCCTACAGAGAGACGATTACAAAAGAGGTCAAAAAGGAAGGCAAATATATCCGTCAATCGGGCGGACGCGGACAATACGGTCATTGCGTCATCATACTTTCTCCTAAGGAGCCGGGAACGGGCTATGAATTCTGCGACGAAATAGTCGGCGGAGTCATTCCGAAGGAATATATCAACCCGATAAACAACGGAATTCAAGAGGCCGCAAAGTCCGGCGTTCTCGCCGGTTACGACACCGTCGACTTTAAGGTTCGCTTGATAGACGGAAGCTTCCACGATGTAGACTCGTCGGAAATGGCTTTCAAAATCGCCGGCTCTATGGCCTTTAAGGAAGCCGCCGCCGCCGCCGCGCCCGTCTTGCTTGAGCCTATTATGAACGTCGAGGTGACGACCCCCGACGAGCATTACGGAGCGGTCATCGGCAGCATAACCGGCAGACGCGGCTCAATAAAGGGCTCGGAGATGAGAAACGGAATTCAAGTAATAGATTCCGAGGTTCCGCTCGCCGAAATGTTCGGCTACGCGACAAACTTGCGCTCGCTGACGCAGGGCAGAGCAAACTTTACTATGCTGTTCTCACATTACAGTCAGGTGCCAAAAAGCGTTTCCGACGCGATATTAAAGGGAAAAGCGCAGTAATTATCCCACTTAATTTAAAAATCTGCCGCAAAACACTTGAAATTTTATGTGAAATGTGATAGAATATTACATGCTATAATGTTAAAAATATAATAAAAACCCAATGTTGGAGGAAAATTAAATGGCAAAAGCAAAATTTGAAAGAGATAAGGTGCACGTCAATATAGGTACTATCGGTCACGTAGATCACGGCAAGACGACTCTGACGGCGGCTATCACTATGTATTGCGCTTCTAAGGGTATGGCTAAGGTCATGAAATATGACGAAATCGACAAAGCCCCCGAGGAAAGAGAAAGAGGTATTACAATCAATACCGCTCACGTCGAATATCAAACCCCTAAGAGACACTACGCTCATGTCGACTGCCCGGGTCACGCCGACTACGTCAAAAACATGATCACCGGCGCGGCTCAAATGGACGGAGCTATCCTCGTCGTTTCGGCGGCGGACGGTCCTATGCCTCAGACGAGAGAGCACATTCTGCTTGCCCGTCAGGTCGGCGTTCCTTATATCATCGTATACCTCAACAAGGTCGACCAGGTAGACGACCCGGAGCTTTTGGAGCTTGTCGAGCTTGAGGTCAGAGATTTGTTAGACCAATACAAATTCCCGGGGAGCAAAACCCCTATCATCAGAGGCTCCGCGCTCAAAGCTTCCGAGGCTTGCATCTCCGGAGATTACAACAGCGAGTGGACAAAATCGCTCCAAGAGCTTCTCGACGCTATCGACTCCTATATTCCCGATCCGGTTCGCGAGACGGACAAGCCGTTCCTCATGCCGGTCGAGGACACCATGACTATTACCGGACGCGGCACGGTTGCGACGGGCAGAGTCGACAGAGGACAGCTGAAGCTTTCGGATAAGGTCGAAATCGTCGGTTTCGCCGACAAGCCGAGAGAAACCGTCGTAACGGGTATCGAAATGTTTAGAAAGCTCCTCGACAACGCCATCGCCGGAGACAATATCGGCGCGCTTTTGAGAGGCATCGAGAGAAAGGATATCGAGAGAGGTCAGGTTTTAGCCAAACCGGGCAGCATTAAGCCGCACACCCACTACACCTCGCAGGTCTATATCCTGACAAAGGACGAGGGAGGAAGGCATACGCCGTTCTTTGACGGATACCGTCCTCAGTTCTACTTCCGCACGACCGACGTTACGGGTAGCATCAAGCTTCCGAACGGCGTTGAAATGGTCATGCCGGGCGACAATATCGACATGGAAATCACGCTCATAACCCCGATAGCTATCGAGGAAGGCTTGAGATTCGCTATCAGAGAGGGCGGCAGAACCGTCGGCTCGGGCGTCGTCGCAAAGGTCTTAGAATAATAGCGTCAAAGGCTTGAAAGGGCTTTAAGAGATGACCAAAAACGATAAATCAAAAATAACGGCGAAAACTCGCCGTTATTTTTGTAGGGCTTACGCGGTCGCGCAAGCCCTGTTTAGGGGACACTTGCTCGTTACGCGGTCGCCAAAGCCCTCGATAGGGGAAACATGCTCGCAAGGGGGCGCGGTTTTTGGCGGTTGCGGTTAAAAAAACGGCGTTTTGACAAAAAAGAAAAAAAGTTTTCAAAAAATCGTTGAATTTGACGGTATTATGTGGTATAATATCATTGTATAGTGTCGCAGCGGGTGTTATTCGGCAAAAAGCCCGAGCCGTTGCGGCGTTGACGGAGGAATATGAATTGTTTTATACATGAGGACAGAGTCGCCGTTGCGACCTGCGTCAGTTGCGGCAAGGGTATGTGCGCCGAATGCGCGTCTTTTTTTGACACGCCCGACGGAACGTCTTACGGCTGTTGTCCCGTATGCAGAAAGGGCGATTTGGCAAGCGAGAAAGCTAATCTCGAACGCGTAAGGAATGACCTTTGGATAAAGGCCGTCGTCGAAAAGAAAAAAGCAAAAAACAAAGCTCTTACGGCTTTGATGTTCGGCGTGCTGTTGACCGCCGTCGTTTTAGCCTTAGAATTCGCCTTTGATATCAGTCTTTTGGCGTTGATAGGCGTGCCTTTGGTTTTTGACATTCCGTTTATAGACGGCGTTTCGATTTCTCTCAATACGCTTGTCAGCCTTGTTCCGATACTTATATGCGCCGTCATATTCGCCGCTATACGCTCCAAGGCAAACAAACGGTTTTATGACATGAATCTGCAGGCAAGCGCGTATGAAAGGTCGCGTTTCGCTCTCGGCAAGTCGCTCGAAACAATCGACGCCGCGCTTGTCAAAAACCGCAGCAACATAAGAACGCTTTAATAAACCGACGCCCCTCATAAAAAATTGCGAAAAATTGCAAGCCTTATATGAGGGGCGTTTTTTGTAGGGCTTACGCATATGCTTAATCGCGGCTTGCATTCGCAAGCCGCGACTTCAAGGGAAACGCGCTTGTTTAGAAACGACGGAATACAAAAAACACGGAGATTTTTTTTATGAAAAAAACCGCCTTGATTACCGGCGCGAGCCGGGGCATAGGAGCCGGCATAGCGCGGCTTTTTGCAAAAGAGGGCTATCGGGTAGTAATAAATTATTATAAGAGCGGAGACGCCGCCGAGGCCGTCAAACGCGAAATAATATCGGAGGGCGGCGAGGCCGACGTGTTTTGCTGCGACGTGGCCGATTGTTCGGGCGTAGAGCAAATGGTGGGGTTTGCCAAGCGGCGGTTCGGGGCGGTCGACGTTCTTGTCAACAACGCCGGCGTGGCTCTGTTCGGGCTTGTCACCGATACGACGGAGGAGGAGAGGCGGCGCGTGACGGACGTCAACCTCCACGGCGTTTTTAATACGTCCAAGGCCGTTCTGCCCGATATGGTTTCGCGAAAAAGCGGCGTTATCATAAATATCTCGTCGATTTTCGGGCTGTCGGGCGCGTCGTGCGAGACCGTGTACAGCGCGACAAAGGGGGCGGTCATAAGCTTTAGCAAGGCGTTGAGCCGCGAGGTAGGGCCGTCGGGAATACGCGTCAACTGCATCGCGCCGGGAGTCATATCTACCGATATGAATAAAAGCCTAACCCCCGCAGACCTTGCGGAGCTAAAAGAAAGGACGTCCTTGAACGCCGTAGGAGAGCCTTGCGATATCGCCGCCGCCGCATTGTTTTTGGCCGGCGACGGAGCCAAATATATTACGGGGCAGGTGATAACCGTCGACGGAGGAATTATATAATGTTCGGGGCATGCGTTCGCAAGCCCTTTATTTTATTATTTCCTCTAAAAAATCCTTGCTTTTGTTTAAGACCAGCTTTGCCGCCTTAAAGGAGTGATTGAGATGAAAGCAATGATTGTCGAGCAACGTCGTCGAGTGAAAGGATTCGACCTCGATATGCTCCTTTTTTAGCTTTTCCTCGAGTATCTCGCCGTGATGCTTGCAAAAGATATCCTTTAGCGAATAGACGAGAAAGGTTTTGGGATATTCGGAGGTGATATAAGACAGCGGTGAAAATTCGTTTATGTATTTGTTGTCGTATATATTTTCCTTTGAATAGCCCGTCATTTCGAGCATCATCTTGTTGACGAGGTCAAACGGCGCCTTGGTGTTCAGCGCGACATCCATATCATAAGGGCCGCAATAGAGCATAAGCCCCGCCGGCTTGATCGGCGGCTTTTGCGCGTCTATGCTCTCGGCAAAGCCGTCGACGGTTGTGATAACGCCGCCGAGCGCGGCGAGATTTGCGCCCGCAGAGTCGCCGCTCAGCACGACCTTAGAGACGTCAAAATTATACTTATCGGCGTTTTCGGCGACCCACGTTATGGCCTTTGCCACGCTTTGCAGGCAAAAAGGAAACATGTTTTCGGGACCTACGCCGTAATTGACGTTAAACACCGCATAGCCGACGCTTGCGACAAACGCGCTGAAATACCGCCTAAACCTCTTGTCTCCCGCGACAAACCCGCCCCCGTGAAAGTTGATAAAGACGGGCAGCTTTTTGGCCGCGGACTCGTCGCCGCCGGCCGTTGCGACCTCGTCGCCGCCGGCTTTAGCGGACTCGTCGGTCTCGGTCGTTTTTTCTGAAAACTCCTTTTTTTTGTAGATATCGCCGCGTCTGACATCGGGAAATTCGTCGTCATAGACTATATCGCACGTCACATCGATATTGTGCTTTTTTACAAACGACTTGTAGCCTATGTTTTGAATGGGATTCATAGAATAATCAATGAACTTAAAAAAGGTTTTTGCGGTCATTCTTGCGTGTCCTCCGTTTTTTTATCAAATATTTCAAACACGACCGAGCCGTTTTTGTTTCTTACGGCTTGAACGAACCCGTCGTTCTTTTGACGGTCGATTAAAACCCTGACACAACGCGCGTCGTCGGGGTTTTCATTTTTTAGATAAATCAAAAACAACTCGCCGGAGTCCTTGCTCTGCCTGAGCAGCCGCATGTCGGCGTAGGCTATTTTGAAGGCGAACGGCCCGAAATAAAAAGTCAGACGGTCGTCCTTAAAGACGTAATAGGAATAGAATACGGAAAAAATCAAGCCGCCCGATAAGAGCAGAAGTATTCCCCCCGACGCGATAGCCGCGCCTATGCCGCCCGACAGCCTATACAGCGCGACGACGGCAACCGCCGCCCCCGCCAAAGCTACCGCCGCGGCAATGGCTATAGCGTTGATTTCCTTGCGGTTTTTTAATTTGATTTTGTCGTTTATCCCCATATGTATATAATATCACAACGCGGAGATAAATGCAACACTTTGCGATAAAAAAGTAGCGGTCGGCGGTCGGCGGTTAGCGGTCGGCGCGATATATCAAACGGCAATTGTGCTCCGCCATATAATAATTCTCCAAAACCTCTCGGTTTTACTTGCCAAACGGCGCGTTTTTATATTATAATATCGGTGAGAATAAAGTAATAAAAAACGGGCGGGAAAGAACGCCCGAAAACAAGTATGGAGGAAAAATTTAATGGCAACAAAAAAGTATGTCTATCTCTTTTCGGAGGCGGACGGCAGCGACAAGGCTCTTTTTGGCGGCAAGGGCGCGAATCTTGTCGAGATGACAAAGCTCGGAATGCCGGTTCCGCAGGGCTTTACGATTACGACAGAGGCGTGCAACAGATATTATGAGGACGGAAAAAAAATTTCGCCCGAGATAGCCGAGCAAATTTTTGACAAGCTGGCCGAGGTGGAAAGGCTTCAGGGCAAAAAGTTCGGAGACGCCGAAAACCCTTATCTCGTATCGGTTCGCTCCGGCGCGCGCGCGTCTATGCCGGGCATGATGGACACTATTTTGAATCTCGGGCTAAACGACGTTTCCGTCGAGGGGCTTGCAAAGCAGACGGGAAATCCGCGTTTTGCTTATGACTGCTACAGACGTTTTATTCAGATGTACAGCGACGTAGTCGTCGGCGTGGGCAAGTCGGCGTTCGAGCATTTTATCGACGCTTACAAAAAAGAATTGTCAATCAAGCTTGACACCGAATTTACCGCCGACAACCTCAAGATTTTGATAGACCGCTATAAGGCGTTCTTTAAAAAAGAGATGAAAACCGACTTTCCGCAAGACCCGAGGGTTCAGCTAATCGGCGCGGTAGAGGCGGTTTTTCGTTCGTGGGACAATCAGAGAGCCATAATTTATAGGAGAATGAACGACATTCCGTCGTCGTGGGGAACGGCCGTCAACGTTCAATCGATGGTGTTCGGCAACATGGGCGACACGTCGGGGACGGGCGTGGCCTTTACGAGAAACCCTTCGACCGGCGAAAACAAGCTCTACGGCGAGTTTCTCATCAACGCGCAAGGGGAGGACGTGGTAGCCGGCATCAGAACGCCGCTCAAGCTTGAAAAGCTCAACGAAATCAATCCCGAGGCATACGCGCAGTTTGTCGCGATAGCTTCTAAGCTCGAAAAGCACTACGGCGACATGCAGGATATGGAGTTTACCATAGAAAAGGGCAAGCTATATATGTTGCAGACGAGAAACGGCAAGAGAACAGCTCAGGCCGCCGTCAAAATCGCCGTCGATTTGGTCAAGGAGGGGCGGCTGACCGAAAAGGAAGCCCTCTTAAAAATCGAGCCTAAACAGCTTGATTCCTTGTTGCACCCGCAGTTTGACGAAAAAAAGATAAAGGCCGCCTCGCCGATAGCGAGAGGCTTAGCCGCGTCTCCGGGAGCCGCGCAGGGAAGAATATGCTTTACTCAAGAGGAGGCCGTCGAAAAGGCTAAGGAAGGCAAGGTCGTTTTGGTCAGGCTCGAAACGTCGCCCGAGGATATCGAGGGCATGAGCATCGCCGAGGGGCTTTTGACCGCCCGCGGCGGCATGACCTCTCACGCCGCCGTCGTCGCGAGGGGCATGGGCAAATGCTGCGTCGCCGGTTGCTCTGAGCTTGTCATCGACGAAAAAAACAAGACGCTGACTATCTGCGGCAAAAAATTTAGCGGAGCCGATTATCTTTCGCTTGACGGCTCGACGGGCAACATATACGAGGGCAAAATCGACGTCGTTCCGGCAAAATTATCCGACGATTATGAGACGATAATGAAATGGGCCGACAAATATAAGGCTCTCGCCGTCAGAACAAACGCAGACACGCCGCAGGACGCCGCGCAGGCAGTAGTATTCGGAGCGCAGGGCATAGGGCTTTGCCGCACCGAACACATGTTCTTTGCCGAGGACAGAATAGCCGCCGTCAGAGAAATGATATTGTCGACCGACGAGGCCGGCAGACGCGCCGCCCTCAAAAAGATTTTGCCTATGCAAAGAGAGGATTTTATAGCCATATACGAGGTCATGGGCGACAGGCCGGTTACGATTCGCTATCTCGACCCGCCTCTTCACGAATTTTTGCCGCATAAGGATTCCGAAATAAGGGCGTTGGCAAAGGAAATGGGCGTTTCGTTCAAAATGCTCAAGGCAACCGTCGAGAGCCTGCACGAGTTTAACCCTATGATGGGTCACCGCGGCTGCCGCTTGTCGGTGTCCTTCCCGGAGATTGCCGAAATGCAGACGCGCGCCGTCATCGAAGCGGCTATCTCTGTCGGCAAAAAAGGACTAAAGGTCAAACCCGAAATTATGATTCCGCTTGTCGGAGACGTCAAAGAATTCAAATTTGTCAAGGACGTTGTAGACAAAACGGCAAAGGCCGTCATGGAAGAAAACAAATGCGTTCTCGAATATACCGTCGGAACGATGGTCGAGATTCCGCGCGCGGCCGTCACCGCCGACGAAATAGCAAAGGAGGCCGCCTTTTTCTCGTTCGGAACAAACGACCTGACGCAAATGACCTTTGGCTTTAGCCGCGACGACGCGGGCAGGTTTTTGGAACATTACTACGCAAAAAAGGTGTTTGAGAACGACCCGTTTGCCAGACTTGACCAAAACGGAGTCGGCAAGCTGATTTCGATGGCGGCGAGCCTCGGCAGAGGTCAAAACCCGCACATAAAGCTCGGCATATGCGGAGAGCACGGCGGCGACCCTTCGTCGATAGAGTTTTGCCACAAAATAGGGCTTGACTACGTCTCTTGCTCGCCTTTCAGAGTGCCTATCGCGCGGCTTGCCGCGGCGCAGGCCAATATCAAAGACCCGAGGAAATAAGGGCTTACGCATTATATCTAAAATCAAAGCCGCGCAAAGCCAAGTCCGCCGCAACGGTAAGGCTTTGCGGCGGCGAACGCTCTCGCCCGTTGGCTTAAATTTAAGCGAAAGGCGGGGCGTTTTTTTAATGATATATTTGCAGGCCAAAGCGGAAAAACGCGCCGAATCATAAAATAAAAACGCGCCGAATCATAAAGTAAAAACGCGCCGAATCATAAAATACGCTTGACAAAAGTATTTAAATAGTGTAATATATAGGCGTGGAGATAATGCCGGAATGGAAAAAGAGTATCTAAACAGAATCGCCGACTATGCGCTCGACGGCGCGCTCGACGCGTCGGGAGCCGTGTTGATAGAGGGGGCTAAGTGGTGCGGCAAGACGCGCACCGCAAGGCGGAAGGCTAACAGCATTCTGCTTATGCAAGACCCCGACCAACACGATAACTATATGCGGATTGCAAATACAAAGCCGTCCTTGCTCCTTAGCGGCCCGACTCCGAGGCTAATCGACGAGTGGCAGGACGCGCCTATATTGTGGGACGCTGTTCGTTTTGCGGTTGACGAACGCTGCGAGACGGCGCAGTTTATTCTTACAGGCTCGGCAGTGCCGCTCGACAATGCGGTTTTGCATACGGGAACGGGCAGAATTTCGCGCTTTAAAATGAGAACGATGAGTCTCTACGAATCGCTCGAATCAAACGGTCAAATCAGCCTCGGCGCGTTGTTTGACGAGCCGGAAAATATAGAGGGTCATTCGACGCTGACAATCGAGAGGTTGGCCTACGCGCTCGTTCGCGGCGGCTGGCCGCAATCCGTCGGCGAAAGAGAAACCGCCGCCTTGCGCAGGGTTTATGATTACGTCGAGGCCGTCATAAATCAGGACGTAAACCGCGTGGACGGGATAGAAAAAAATCCGTCCTACGTTCGCGCGCTAATGCGCAGTCTTGCGAGAAATTCCGCCTCTATGGCCAATAACGAGACTATACGCAAGGACATGGCGGCCGACGACGCCGCTATCACGCCGCCTACGGTCGCAAGCTATCTAAACGCGTTGAGGCGCATTCACGTAGTGGAGGACTTATCGGCGTGGAATCCCGCGCTCAGGTCAAAGACGGCCTTGCGAACCTCCGTGACCCGTCACTACGCCGACCCGTCAATAGCGGCGGCGGTCTTAAGAGCGACACAGCAAAATCTGCTCTATGACTTCAATACGTTCGGATTGCTGTTTGAGTCGCTCTGCGTTCGCGACCTCCGCGTCTATGCGCAGGCGATAGACGGCGAGGTCTTTCACTATCGCGACAAAAACGGTTTGGAGGCCGACGCCGTCGTGCAACTCAAAGACGGACGCTGGGGCGCGGTCGAGGTCAAAATGGGCAGCAAGGAAATTGACGGCGCGGCAAAAAACCTCATTGCGCTGCGGTCGATCGTCGATACCGAAAGGATGCGCGAGCCGTCGTTTTTGGCGGTTGTTACCGCAACCGACATAGCTTACCGCCGCAAGGACGGCGTGTACGTCGTGCCGATAGGATGCCTAAAAAATTAGTATAGGGCTTACGCATTCGCGCAAGCCCTCGATGGGGGAAACATGCTCGTTTCGCCGTAACAAAGCGATATGACATAGAGGAGACCGCAATGAAAAAAAGAATAATGCTCATAGCCGTAATTTCTTTGATTATTATCGTCGGATTGACGACGGTTTTCGCGGCTTTTAAGTTGTATTACGGGGATAGCGGAGACGGACTTTCAAGGATATATAAATATAGGCTAAACGAAGACGCAAGCCGCGTAGTCGATATTCCGCGCGGCGTTTATTTAAAAAAAGAGTCGTTGCCGGCGGATAAAACGATATACGACGCGACGGCTTACGGCTTGTCCGGACAAAATAGCGGAGCGGCAAATTCGGAGGCTATAGCGCGCGCGGTTTTTGAAGCGAAGGACGGCGGAGGAATCGTCTTTATTCCCTCGGGAGAGTACAAAACAAGCGGCATAGAGCTTAAATCTAACGTCACGCTGTGGATAGACGACGGCGCGGTTTTGAAGTCTATGGATTATGACGAAAACCGCCTTTCGGCTTCGCCGTTAAAAACGGCGGTTATATACGCCGAGGGAGCCGAAAACATAGCCGTCACCGGCGGTGGCGCAATAGACGGACGCGGAACAAGCTATACGAAACCCGCTAAAAATTCTCAACCCTTTTATCCTATGTCCGAGTTTAACTTAAAAAAGAGGGTGCTTTTAGCGCGGACAAGAATAAGAGAGCCGAAAGGAGAGCGATATAATATAATCAACTTACTCGACTGCAAAAACGTGACGATATCAAATATCGAGCTTCGCGAATCGGCGTCATGGACGGTGGTTTTGAGAAATTCGTCTGAAATATCGATAGAGAATATCGTCATAGACAACAATATATACGTGGCTAATTCCGACGGGATAGATCTTGTCGGTTGCAGCGACGCGGATATAAAAAATTGCTTTATAGCGACGGGCGACGACGGAATATGCATAAAATCAAACAGCGGAAGGAGCGTAAAAAATATAACCGTAGCGCATTGCGAAATCATGTCCCTTGCCAATTGCTTTAAGATAGGAACGGAAACGATAGAGGATATATCGAATATAGAGGTTTCGGATTGCTTTTTCTTTGTCACCGAAATATCGGGCGGGTATTCGGGAATAGCCGTCGAGTCCGCCGACGGCGCAAATATAGACGGCGTGCGGATAAGCGGCATAGAGATGCGCGGCGTCAGCGCGCCTTTTCTCATATGGCTTGGTTGCCGCTTTAAGGATACGGACAATAAAGCCGTCGGGAGCATAAAAAACGTCGTTATAAAAAACATAGAGGCATACGATACCGAAACGGCAAGCGCGATTGTAGGTTGCGAATATAAGGGCGAAATATACAGGCCTAAAAATATAGTAATAGATAATTTTTTTGCCGAATACAGAGATACGGACGAAAGTCTTAACGTCCTAAAAAATCCGCCGCAAATTCAGATGAACGGATATCCCGAAATTACGCGCGTTTCTCATATTTGGCTTTTATCCCACGAGCTTAGCCTATATTGCGATTTGCCGGCCTACGGCTTGTATATCCGCTACGCGGACGGCGTAACGCTAAAGGATAGCGTATTTGTTCCGCGGACGGCAAACAAAAGAAAGGACATAATAATTGACGAATGAATTATCCGACTCTCAAAATAGCCGAGTCGTTAGGCTTGAGGAGGACGGTCAGTTTACCGTTTTTAGACGAGAAGGTTTCGCCCGAGTTGAGGTTTTTTACGCTTACCGTGCCGTTTACGCCGTAATCGTTCAGATTGATTGTCATAAGCCTTGGCAGGAACGAATTAATATTAAACAGGGCAAAATAAAGATGAGAGCCGTCGTCCGTATAATATACGGTCGACACGCTTCCTGAGGCGGCGGGGCGAAACGCCGTTTTGCGTTTTGCGAGGTATAGAAGCTCGCCGTTATTTAGCGCTTGCTTTGAACGGCTTACCGCCGACGGGTTTTTGAGATTGTCGCTCCACATGATGAGAGAGCCGCCGATCAGCCTCGAATTGAGCGCGGACGCGGCTTCGGCGGCGGTGGCCTCGGCGCGCTTGTCCGTGCCTATGCTTTTTGCCAAAACGAGATGGTCGGGGTCGGATATCGATATGATTCTGCCGTTCATCCACCATGCGAATGAAAGGGTGTTGAGGAGATAGCGGGTGTTGTCTATTTTTTCAAACACGTCGCAGGATATTCTCCGCGAATGGATATACCGCCCCGAAAAAACCGGCGATATCGCCGCGTTGAGAAAAAACGGCGTCGGCGAATTTTCGCCGACATAGTCGGCTATATGCTTCATGCCGTAATTAAAGGCCTCCATTCCCGTAGAGATATCCGCGTTGTAATGAGTTCCCTCGACGCTTCCGTCGTTTATAAAATCCATTTTTACATATTCGTAGCCCATGGCTATCAGTCGGGCAAAGAAGTCGTCGGCGCGCTTTAGGACTATCGGGTGAGTCGGGTCAAGACAATATCCCGAATAGCGTATAGGTCTGCCCTTTAAGTCCTTGACGATAAGCTCCTCATATTTGTAGGTATTGCCGTCGTCGTCGGTTATCGGCGAGCCGTCGGAATAAGCCGCGGTTTCTTGGAGCGCGGCCGCGTCGCCCCAAAAAGTAAACGGCGTCCAATAGGCCCCGGCCTTTTGTCCGTTTTTTGCGGCGTATTTTGGGAAGGCGGCGCGTTGCTCCTCGGTCAAGCCCAAAAAGCCGCTGTCAAAATTGAGATAGACATTCGCGCCCGCGCCGTAATTCGGGAGATTGTCTTTTATATAATCGCTCATTTCGGTCATTGTGTCATATGAAACGTCAAAGCCGAGAGCCGCCCACGAGTTATAGCCGACGGGAGTGGGGTATTCCCATTCGAGAGGCGGCTCGGCGATTTTTGCGCAATCGCCGTATTGCTCAAGCCCGTCGCGATAGTCGGGATAATAGCCGTAAAACAAGCGCGGAGACGAGATAGAGCCGCCGCTTATATAGCCGTGCTCAATTGTTTTTGCCGTGCGCGAGCCGTCGCCGTAGTCGCGCGATTCATAGCCGAGTCTGCCGAAGCGCATATAGAGGCTTGTCAATTTTGCCGCGCCGAGCCCGGCCGAAACGCTGTCGGCTACGAGCGCGTTTTTAAAAACGCCGTTGTCGAGCGCGCCGATTATCAGAGCCTCGCTTTTTGTCTGACTGAATATCATCGAAACCCCGTAGCCGCAATTTGCGCCGCGCCCTAAGTCGCAAGGAGTGAATTCCTCATATTCGTTGTTGTCAAAGGGCGTTTCGAGGAAGGATAAACTTTTCATATTTCCGAGCGACGTAGACGCCGTTTTTTGCGGTGTAGAGCCGCCCGAAAATATATAGCGCATGTCGTTTGAATATAAAACGCTTGAGCTTGACGAAAAAACCGTTTGCGATATGATATACTCCGTTTTGTCGTATATATAAAAATATTCGGTCATGTCGAGGTCGTTAAATTTATTTTCGACGGCGAGCCGTATGCCGTCTCCAAAGGCGTCCGAGATACGACTATAGCTATAACTCCGCGATTCGGCGGCATAGGAATAATATTTGTTTTTTGGGGCGGTTTCCCCGAGCTTTATTTCGGCATAGGAGTAGGCGCCGCCGGTTATTAGCGTATTATTATAGGCGACGTCGTATACTCCGCCGTTCAAATCATAAGACAGCTTGGAGTAGCCGTTTGTTATGACGGCAAAATTTCCTTGCTTTTCAAACCGCGCCGCCGACGGGTCGGGCGTCAGCCCGAACGGATTGTAGACGTTGAAAAGCTTGACGATATTATAAGCCAAAAAGGCCGCAAAAGCCGCTATGACTATCGCCGCTATGACTATTCTGATTTTTTTTTCTAAGGTCATACAAAAAATCTCCGTTAGCCGGCTTGTTTGTTGAAATATGACGGGAACGTAGCCGCAATCCGCGCCCGAGAGGCTTTTTGATAGGGAGACGATATTCAACACGACTATTATACACTAAAATCCTTTAAAAATCAACGTAAAACGGAATACGTCGAAACGCACTTTTATGAGGAGTAAATTCCAAAAGCCTTTGAATGCACCCCGACGGGAGATAATATATGGACAAGGCAAGTCTGAAAGCGGTTTTTGCGCCGTGGTTGGTTGTTGCCGACGCTATTTTGTTTTTTGTTGTTTGTGACGGCGGCGTTCATTTGACTTTACCGCTTATATGTGCTATGCTATGTTATATCTTGCAACAAGTGAGCGGGCGCGTGAAATTTTGCGCCCGGAAACAAAATATAAAATTAGTGAGGATAAGCAGATGGAGTTTTTTTGTCCGAGATGCGAAACCGTATGGTTTGCCAAATGCGTTAAATGCGGCAGCATGAGCGTAAGCAATATGCGTTGCAACAAATGCGGTAGCGCTTCGCTTAACAATTTTTGTCCGAGTTGCGGTTGCATCGTCGGCGGAGCGAGCAGCGGTAGCGCGTGTTTTATTTCGACCGCGTGCGTTAGGGCAAAGGGCTTGCCGGACGATTGCGACGAGTTGCAGACCCTAAGGCATTGGCGCGATAAGCTATGCAAGAGCGATGAAAAGCTCAAGCTTCTAACCGAGGATTATTATAAAAACGCGCCGTCGATAATAGAAATAATCGATAGCTTGGAAAATAGCCGGCAGGTTTACGCGCAAGTTTATAACGAGCTTGTCGTTCCGACGGTAGAGTTACTCAAGAGCGGAGAAACGGACGCCGCGATTAAGCATTATAAAGCCTATTACTTATCGCTCACAAAGAAATACGGAAAGCCGAACGGCATTGAAATTGTATCCCAATCGGCAACGCTCGGGCGATATTGATTGACGAAAGTGATATAAGGATTGCAAGCAAATGGCTGGAAACGCGGTTTTTGTAGAATGCCTAAGCAAGGAGAGTATTCTACAAAAAGGCTTTTTGCGTTTGTTTCGGTTATAATTTTCCCAAAAATCGGAATAATTAACGGCGTATCGCAAAAAAAAGGAGCTTTATGACAGATATGCCCGACTCAAAAAAAACCGTCGCCGACTCTCCGACGACAAAGATACAAACGCAAACGTTAAAGACAAATGGTCAAAAGGCCGCCACGGGCGGCAAAAAAAACGCGGCCGGTTCCGTCCGCGCGGAAAGAGCCGATAAGGACGGACAAATACCCCGTCAAACAAAAAACGGCGGGGGAAAGGGCGAAAAGGAAAACCAAACGTCGGTGTCGCCCGAGTTTTCCGGGGGGATCAGGAGGAGCGACAGACCGACGGCAAAGCCCGTCAAGCGTTAGCCGCGCCGTTCTTTATAGACGGCGATTTAAGCGTTTTTGCTCTACCTATATTATTTTTTTTGAATAATCTATTGATTTAAAGTCAAGCGTATGGTATAATTTAAGGGTTGCGTTTGGCGCGGCTTGATGTGCGCCGCATAAAAACCGGCGTTTTTGCCGGGCGGTATTTTTTTAGAAAAATTTGTCGGAGGCGGTAGCGGTGCCCAAGGTTATTGTAGTTTCTAAGACCCATATGGATTTGGGATATACCGATTACGTATCGGTTGTCAGACGGAAATATATCGACGAATTTATTCCCGCCGCAATCGGCGTAGCCGCCGCGCTAAACAAAGACGGCGGCAAAAAATTTGTCTGGACGACGGGTTCGTGGATATTAAAGCAAGCCTTAAACGACGGCGGAAGCGGCCGCGACGCGCTTATAGAGGCTATTCGGCGCGGCGATATCGCGCCTCACGCCATGCCTTTTACCACTCATACCGAATTGCTCGACAGCGATACCTTAGATTACGGCTTGTCTATTGTCGACGAAATAGATAAAATTTCCGGCGTAAGGACGGTCGCCGCCAAGCTGACCGACGTTCCGGGGCATACTATCGGACTCTTGCCGCTACTCGCAAGGCGCGGCGTTAAGCTGTTGCATATCGGCGTAAATGGCGCGTCGGCAATTCCGGGCGTGCCGCCCTGTTTTTTGTGGAAACGCGGAGACGCCGAGGTTGTCGTAATCTATTCGGGAGATTACGGAGGCGGATTTTCCTGCGAATATACCGACGACGTTTTGTTTTTTGACCATACCTATGACAACCACGGCGCGAACGGCGAGAGAGCCGTATTGCAACGCTTAAAAAGTCTGAAAAAACGCTATCCAAACCATGAAATAGTCGCGGGCCGCCTTGACGATTACGCCGAAATCATTTGGAAGGAGCGGGCGAGGCTGCCCGTCGTCACCGACGAAATCGGCGACACGTGGATTCACGGCGCGGCGGCCGACCCCTATAAGGCAGGCGCGATACGCGAGCTTATCGCGCTAAAAAACAAATGGCTCAAGGAGAGAAGCCTAAAGAGAGAAAGCGCGGCCTATAGGACGCTTGCCGACAATATTTTGTGTCTTGCCGAGCACACCTGCGGCATGGATATCAAGTCAAATTTGGGCGACTTCACTCATTATTTGAGGCGCGATTTTGAGCGCGCAAGGTTGGCCGACACGGTAAGGCACGGGGTTCGCGAGTTGTTTTTAGAATTTCCGATCGGTCTAATCGAGGGGTGGTTTCGTCTTTTTAAGGTCAGAAAGCGGCGCGGCTCATATAGCGCGGTAGAAAAAAGCTGGCAAGAGCAACGCGAATATATAATTGGCGCAACCGCCGGTCTGAGCGCGGAGCAAAAGGCGGAGGCCGCGATAAGCTTGAATAAGCTGTTGCCTGCGGAGTTGCCTTGTCAAGCGCGGAGGACGTTGCAAAACGACCTTGAATTGTCAAAGGAATACGCCTTCGGCGAGTGGTCTTTTGTCATAAACGGCAAGCGGAACGCGGCGGACTCAACCGCCGACGCTGTTAGCCCGGGCGCGGGTTTCGGAATTTCGGTAAATTACGGCGGCCGCGCGCTTT
>JAISRB010000114.1 GCA_031273825.1 Clostridiales bacterium | reverse complement strand
AAACGAGGCTAACCAAAAGGCCGCCGCCGAAAAGAAACGCGCCGAGACCGCGCGCGCCGATGCCGCGGACGCCGCCGAAAAGCTAAAAAACACCTTGGTCGAGGTCAAGGTCAAGTGCGGAGACGGCAAGATTTATGGCAGCGTCACGTCAAAGGAAATCGCCGACGCGCTCAAGGCCCGCGGCTTTGTCATCGACAAAAAGCAGATAGTCTTAAAGGAAACCGTCAAGGCGCTCGGGCGTTTTGAGGTGGACGTTAAGCTATACGCGGGGATAAGCGCAAAGATAATTTTGCAGGTCGTCAGAGAATAATGGAAGAAATACGCGGCACGATAGAGCATATCATCTTTAGGAACGCGGACAACGGCTACACCGTCGCGGACGTAAGCGTCGACGGCAGGCTTGTCACGGCGGTAGGGTCGTTTGCCATGGCAAACGAGGGCGAGGAGCTTGTTCTAAAGGGCGAGTATAAGGTCAACCAAAAATTCGGCGAGCAGTTTTGCGTCAGCGAGGCGGCGGTTTCGCTTCCGACCTCTACCGATTCGGTCATGAAATATCTGTCGAGCGGACTCTTTAAGGGGATAGGGCCGGTGACCGCCTATTCGATAGTCGAAAAATTTAAGGAAAAGACTCTCGACGTCATCGAAAATCAGCCAAAAAGACTGACGAGAGTCAAGGGCGTAAGCGCAAAAAAGGCCATGGAGCTTTCGGAGGCCTTTGTCAGATTAAAAAACATGCAGAGCAAAATTTTGTATCTGCAAGACCTCGGCATGACCATAAATCTCGCCATAAAGATATTCAAGACCTATGAGGACAAGACGCAGGAGATAGTCGGCGAAAACCCCTACCGCCTCATCGAGGATATCGACGGCGTGGGCTTTGTGACGGCCGACAAGATAGCCGCCAAGGCAGGTATAGAGAGAGACAGCGCGTTCAGAATAAAGGCGGCGGTTTTGTATACGCTAAAGGAGGTCTCCGAAACCTCCGGGCACAACTACCTCCCCTTAGAGGAGCTTGTCGGCAAGGCCGCAAAGCTGCTCGGGTTTGACAAGGACGGCTTTTCGGAGGCGATTAAGGGCGTCATAGACGGCATGATAATGTCGGAGCATCTAAAAACCTATGCAAAGGAGGAGCATATCGCCGTCTCTCTGACACCGGTTTTTTTGATGGAAAGGAGCATAGCCGCCACCCTCGCGTCGAGAAATTTGACGACGGAATTTATCGGCGACATAGGAAAGGATATCGAGGAATTTGAAAAAATTAACAAGATAACCCTCCACGAAAACCAGCGCGACGCGGTGATAAACGCCGTCGACAACGGCGTTTCGGTCATAACGGGAGGCCCCGGAACCGGCAAGACGACGATAATAAAGGCGATAATCTCCGTTTTGAGAAACCGCGGCGAAAGCTTTGTGCTTGCCGCGCCGACGGGCAGGGCGGCAAAGCGGCTGTCTTACGCCGCGGGCGAGGAGGCAAAGACCATTCACAGACTGCTCGAAACCGACTCAAAAAACGGGCGGGCAAAGTTCGTCTATAACGAATATAACAAGCTCGACTACGACGCGGTCATAATCGACGAGATGAGCATGGTCGATTTGACGATATTTAACGCGCTCGTCAAGGCGATAAACAAAAATTCGCGGCTTATTATGGTCGGAGACAAAGACCAGCTGCCGTCTGTCGGCTCGGGCAACGTCCTGTCAGATATTATCGAAAGCAAGCTGTTTAATATAAATTATCTGACTTATATATACCGGCAGGAGTCGCAGAGCCTGATAATATCCAACGCGCACAAAATAAACCGCGGAATCATGCCGGCAATCGACATAAAGGACAAGGATTTCTTTTTTATGGAACGCGACGGACAAGAGGAGATTTTGGAGACCGTCACAGACCTTATAGCCAACCGTCTGCCGAAATATTTCGGGGTCGGAGGCGCGGACATTCAGATACTCGCGCCTATGAAAAAGGGGATAGCTGGAGTTGAAAATATAAACAACAAAATTCAGGCTCTCATCAACCCCAAAACGCCGTCAAAAAAAGAAATTATCGTCGGCAGCAACAAGATAACCGTCGGCGACAAGGTTATGCAGACCGTCAACAATTATCAGCTTGAGTGGATAAAATACCGCGCCGACGGCTCGTTTTCGGCGGGCGACGGCGTATATAACGGCGATATCGGCTTTGTCGACAGCATTGACGCCGAAACCAACACGCTTAAGGTCAGATTTGAGGACGACAAGCTTGTCACCTATACGTCGATGGAGTTTGACGAGCTTGTTTTGGCTTACGCCGTCAGCGTACACAAGAGCCAAGGCTCGGAATTTGACTATCTCATACTTGTCATTACGGGCGGCAATTATATGATTATGACGAGAAACCTGCTTTATACCGCCGTCACGCGGGCCAAAAAGGGCATAGTCATAGTCGGAAGCCGCGAAAATCTCAAAAAAATGACCGAAAACACCTTTAACGAAAAGAGATACAGCCTGCTAAAGGACTTTATGATCGACGCGGCGCGCGAGGTAAACGGCCGGATATAAACTGATAATAAAGGAGCTTATATGAAAAAATTTGAAATTCGCGGACGCGACACGGTAAAAATAGCGTGGTCGGGAACCTTTCTCGCGCTCGCGCTGCTTTTGCCGGCGATAGCCGGGCATGTTCCCGAGATAGGCCGGGCGTTGTCCGCGATGCACATACCGATATTTATATGCGGCTTTTTGCTCGGACCGGCCTACGGCGCGGCCGTCGGCGCGCTCGCGCCGCTGTTTGGCTTTGTCGTGACGGGTATGCCGCCGATTTATCCTATGGGGCTGTCGATGGCGTTTGAGCTTGCGGCCTACGGCTTTGTTTCGGGCTTTATATTCGGCAAAAAGCCGTCGGGGCGCAATATCGCCGACATATACATATCGTTAGCCGCTGCAATGCTCGTCGGGCGGCTTGTCTGGGGGCTTATGATGTTTGTCTTTTTGGGTTTCAGCGCGACAAAATTCCCTTTTTCCGCCTTTATCGGCGGCGCGTTTTTTGAGGCTCTGCCGGGCATAATACTCCACGCGCTAATCGTTCCGCCTATAATATTCGGCTTGCAAAGGCTGTCAAAACATGCGCGGCGCGGATAGCTTAGCCCCCTTAAAGGCTCTGATAGACGAGAGGCTCGGACAAAAACGGCGCGTTGTCGCGGGGATAGACGGCCGCGCCGCCTCCGGAAAGACGACGGCGGCGGGTCTGTTGAGGGCGTCGTATGCGGACGCGGCGGTCATAAGTCTCGACGACTTTTTTTTGCAAAGGCGCGGACTTTCGGAGGCGCGGCTGAGCGAGACGGGCGGCAATATCGACTACGAACGCTTTTTGCGCGAGGTAAAGACCCCTTTGCTTTCTATGCAGTCGTTTAGCTACGGGGTTTATGATTGCAAAAGCGGCGTTCTCTTTGAGGGGGCAAAGACCGTAGACGGGTCGGCGCGGCTGATAATAATAGAGGGAGCTTACGCCATGAGGCGCGATTTTTTGGAAATGTACGACGTAAAGGCTTTTTTTGACGTAAGTCAAGAAACGCAAAGAGAGAGAATTGCTTTGCGTCAAAATCCGTCGGACTTTTTTGAAAAATGGATACCCAAGGAGGAAAGCTACTTTAGGGCGTTCGACGTGGAAAAGCAATGTCAGATAGTCATACGTTTCAAAATGTAAAAATCAAGGATTCTAAGATAAAATGAGAGAAGGCGTTAAGTATAAAATCAACTATATTCTTTATCAAATAGGCGTCATGTTTTTTCCGTATATCGCGCTCTACCTAAAGGACGGCGGATATAGCGGCGCGGAATACGGCGCGGTCATGTCTTTTAACTATCTCATAATCGCCGTCAGTCTGCCGCTCTGCAGTATGTTTGACAGGGGAGAACGCGGAAGAAAAATTTTTGCGGCGGTATTCGCCGTCGTAATGATAGCGGCGCAATGGTTTTTTGTCGGGCTGAATTCTCTGACCGCCATAATAGCCGCCGTGTTTGCCGCGTCCGTGGCAAAGGCCGCCCTCAACACCTCGGTCGACAACGTAGCGACGGTCTATTGCGTCGAAACGTCGCAGGAGTTTTCAAAATATCGGTCGTATTCGTCGTTCGGCTATATTTTGGCAAACGTCGCGGCAGGGTTTATGTATGATAAGGCCGGCTTTGAGGCGATACTCATATTTTCGTCGCTCGCGTCGTTTGCCTTTATATTTAGTTTTTTTGCGGTAAAGCCGCTCGACCTCGACAAGACCTTTGACAAAAAAGAGCCGAATTATCGGCTGCTTTTTACCAACAAGGCGTTTATCATGTTTTTGATATATCAGATACTGTGCTTTTCGGTATTTACCTTTATCAATCACTATGATATAATCTATCAGAATATGCGCGGTCTGCCGTCGTACTTTTTTGGGATAACTACGCTGATAAGGGTGGGCTTTGAAATATTGACGTTTATATTTTTGACTAAGAAAAAAATATCCTACAAAAAAATGCTGTTGCTCGCGCCCGTGTTTTTGTTGATTCAGTCGGCGGCGTATTTTTTTATGATACCGACGGGGCTTATATTCGTCATAATGGCGTTCGCGGGAACGGGGAGCGGCCTGCTGATTTTTGCCAACAACAAATATCTAAACAAAATAGTCCGCACGAGAAACGTCACCGTCGCGCTATATGTTTCGGCCTTTATTCAAAACCTCTTTACCGGAATAATGGTGCTCATAGGCGGCGGAGCGATAGACGGCTACGGCGTCAAATATCTGTTTTTGGCAAGCGGAATAGCCGTGTTTTGCGCGGTGATTTTTGCCGGCGTTTTTGTCAAAAACGAAAACAAGGCGGCGGCCGGCAATTGATAAAGCGGCATAGAATAAAATGCCGCGGATATGCAAAAAGCTTTTATGCGTCTGTCTTGCGATACCGTTCCTCTTCGCTAAAGATACAGCCGCAATACTTTTGCATATAGCTTCCGGCTTGCCGCGCCTCGGCTTGCCCCTGTCTAAACAGCTCTCTGAAATCCCTATACAAAAATTCCGCGCCGAACCGCGCGGCGGCCGCCCGCGCCGTGGATATTATAAGCCCGTGGTCTTGATAGGGGCTTATCAAAAGCGTGGTGGAAAAATATTTGAAGGAGTTTTCGGCGGCGTATTTTGCCGTCTCAAAGAGCCTCGTCTCATAGCATAGCTTACAGCGCGCCTTAAAGGCCGTCTCGCCGTTAAGACAGGCGAGAAAGGGGCGCAGTCCGTAGCCGCCGCGCTCTATAAGCGCGATTTGCCTTTGGCGGCATAAATCACGGAGGGCCTCAAGACGGTTTGTATATTCGGTATAGGGGTGAATATTGGGATTAAAAAAAAACGACGAGATACAAAAGCCCTCCAAGGAGAGAGCCTCAAAGCATTTTATCGAGCAGGGAGCGCAACAGCTGTGAAAAAGAACGTCGTTCATAGACCGCCTAAAAACCTCCGAAAAAAAATGAGTTTTTTTGCCGCAAATTCTCAAAAAACGCGCGTAACAAACGCATTTTTATGCGTTTGCCCTAAAAAAACGCGGTTTTAGTACAAAAAAATTCATAATAATATAATATACTCGGTGTATAATTATCGCAATAATGGTAAGTATACAACAAAAAATTAAAAAAGTCAACTCCAAAACCGACGCTTAAACTTATCAATTCTTAAAAAACGGAGAAAAAATATGTACAAAAAAATAGCCAACGCCTCAGCCGCGCGTTCACAGCAAGCCATAGCCGACTCTCTCGTCGGGCTTATGTATAACGGCGAAGCTTATCCCGACATTACTATCACCGACATTTGCAAAAAAGCAAACGTCGTCAGAAAGACGTTTTATAGAAATTTTGAAAACAAGGACGACGTGGTAATATATATTTTAGAAAAGGTTTTCAGAATATTCGCCTCGGGATTTAATGTCGATGGTATGAGTATAAGCGAAATTTTTTCGAAGGTTTATAATTTTCTCAGCGTATACGACAAGCACCTCGCGGTATTTTATAAAAACGACTTGTTTAGATTTGCCTATAAGCGGCTCGTCGAATTTATTGTCAGCGAAAACCTGTTTAGTAAGCTCAATATCCCTAACGTCAAGGAACGCTATTACAAATATATACCGGCGCACGTCGCCTCGTTTCTCATCACGACCGTAGAGGTCTGGATAGACAGCGGCTTTGCCGACACGCCCGAGGAACTCGGCGAATTTACGCAAGACGTGTTTTATGGCAGAATTTATAAATAATCGGGTCATGCATTCGCAAGCCCCGAATTAGTGGCAACATGCTCGTTCCGCATACGCTCCACTCGCCGAGTTTCCCCTCTTGCGGCAACAAGATTGCCGCAATTCACCCCTTTACGCGCGCTTTGCGCGTCAAGGTGGGCAACCCAAAAGCGCGGTTTTTGGTTGCCCTAAGTAAAATTATCGCGGCATGCATTCGCAAGCCGCGGCTTTTAGGGGAAACGCGCTCGTTACGCAAAAGCGCGGTTTTTGGTTGCCCTAAGTGAAGCTTTCTCGCGGCATACATTCGCAAGCCGCGACTTTAAGGGAAACGCGCTCGTTTTGCTTGACGGCTTTGCTTTGTTTTTTAGGGCGGGGGCATAGGCTTTTTTACATTTCCGCGGCTAAGGTTCTGTGAAGGTTCAAAATCATGACGTAGGTATACCTTATATTCGCGGCGTAAGACGGGGAGAGCGCGGCGTCGGTCGTCAGATAGACGAGAGCCGCCGTCGTCGCGGTCAGGTCGTTTTTGATTTTTTTGAATATCGGCTTGTCGTTTTCACGCGCGTCTAAGCTGTCGGAGAGGGCGTTTATGTGCGCCGTCAGCGTCTTTATCCGCGCTCTGCACGACGGTATGTCGAGCGAGCGGCTTTCGATTGCTTTCGCGCCAAAAAACAGCTCGTTATAGACGGATTCCGAAAACCCCGAAACGGCGTCTATGCGCCTTTCCTCCTGCCGCGAATATTTGAATAAGCCGATCGGCCGCCTTACGGTAATTTTATACGTTCCCGAAAAATATTCGGGGAACGTGTTTTTGAACGACTCCGCGTCTTTTTGATTCAAAAAGACGTCGCCTACAAGCTTATAATTTTTGTCATAGACGACGTATCCCGCCGCGCCGTCGCTCATGACCGTTACGGCGCGGTTTTTTGCCTCCGCGAGAGAGTCGAATTCGCCGACAAGCGCGGCGTAATATGTGACCGTTTGGCTTTTGCCGCCTATAGCCGCCGACAAGACCGCGCCGCCGCTAAGGGTTTCTAAGACTACGGCGCATATGGACGTCAGCATTATCGCGGCGCAAAGAAACAGCGCGGCTTTTTTTGTTTTCGTCATTTTTCGCAAGGATAAAAAACGGGTTTTTATGACCCTTCTTTCGAGCGATTTTATATAACCGTTAGACGGCGTTCCGTCGTTTTGCGGCGCGGCCGCGCCGTCCTGCCCGTCCGACTCAGCGGCTTTGCCGCCCGATTCCTCCTTTATGCCGGGCTTGCCGCCGCTAAATATCTCACCGGCCTCGGCTTTTTTGACGTCATGGGGATTTACGTCTATTACGTCGTCGGTTTTTGGCGTATTGCCGTCGTCGGTTTTTTGGCAGGCCGCCTCGGCCGCGCGCCGCGCGTAGCGGCTAAAGGCCTTGTCACGGTAGCTTTTTAGCGTATATTCGGAATAATTTATTCCGTTGTTGTTTTTTTGTGTCATAATAATAAAGAAACTCCGTAGTCTTGTGTTAAAATTTTATTATCAAGCCCTATAAAATATGTAATAATACTTTAAAAGCGGCTAAAAAGATTTGACAATATACTAAAAAACAAGTAAAATGATATAGCTTTACGCTCATAAATTTGAATAAATCGAAATAATCGCCCAAAATTGACGATATCGGCCTTTTAAACGGTTTTTTTAACCGTAATAAACGTGGTATACTTTTAGCAGTCGATTTGGTTGAGTGCTAAAAGTTGAGCGTCGGAGCCGAATTGACGACAAAAAAAATAATAATAATAATATACGGAGGTATGGAAATGACAATTAAACCTTTATTTGACAAGGTCGTTATCCGCGCTTTGGAAACGACGGAAAAAACCGCGAGCGGCATAGTTTTGCCGGGCAGCGCGCAGGAAAAACCGCAGGTCGCGGAGGTGATAGCGGTAGGCCCGGGCGGAATCATCGACGGAAAAGAAATCGTCATGCAGGTAAAGGAGGGCGACAAGGTTCTTTACGGAAAGTATTCGGGAAGCGAATTTAAGCTCGACGGAAAGGAAGTCGTCATCATTCGTCAAAGCGACATTCTCGCTATAGTTCAATAAAAAAATAAAAATCATTAAAAAGAGGTGAAAGGATATATGGCTAAACAATTCAAATACGGTGAGGACGCAAGACGCGCCCTCGAAAAGGGCGTAAACATTCTTGCCGACACGGTAAAAATTACCCTCGGCCCTAAGGGCAGAAACGTTGTTTTGGATAAAAAATTCGGTTCGCCGCTCATCACTAACGACGGCGTGACAATCGCAAAGGAAATAGAAATTTCCGACCCGTTTGAAAACATGGGCGCACAGCTAATCAAAGAGGTTTCGGTCAAGACCAACGACGTAGCCGGAGACGGCACGACGACGGCGGCCTTGCTTGCGCAGGCTATCATCAGAGAGGGCCTAAAAAACGTGGCGGCGGGAGCCAACCCTATGATATTAAAAAAGGGTATAGCCGCGGCGACCGAGGAGGCCGTTAAGGAATTAAAAAAGATAAGCAAGCCTATCGCCGACAAAAACGCTATCGCGCACATCGCGGGAATTTCGGCGAGCGACGATACAATCGGCAATCTGGTGTCCGAGGCTATGGATAAGGTCGGAAACGACGGAGTTATCACCGTTGACGAGGGCAAGTCGGTCAAGACCGAATTGACGCTTGTCGAGGGTATGCAGTTTGACAGAGGCTACGCCTCGGCCTATATGGTTACTAATCCCGAAAAGATGACCGCGGAGCTTGAAAGCCCGGTCATATTGATAACCGACAAAAAGATAAGCAATCTGCAAGAGATATTGCCGGTGTTAGAGCAGGTCTTAAAGAGCAACCTAAAGCTTTTGATAATCGCCGACGACATAGAGGGCGAGGCTCTGACGACTCTCGTCATAAACAAGCTCAAGGGCGTGTTTAACTGCGTAGCCGTCAAGGCTCCGGGCTTCGGCGACAGGAGAAAGGCAATGCTCGAGGACATAGCTATTTTGACGGGCGGACAGGTCATATCGGAGGAGCTTGGACTCGACTTAAAGGACGCTAAGCTCGAATTGCTCGGCCGCGCAAAGCAGGTCAAGGTTGACAAGGAAAACACGATTATCATCGGCGGCAACGGCAAAAAAGAGGCTATAGACGCGCGCGTCAAGTCGATCAAGGCTCAAATCGCCGAGACGACAAGCGATTATGACAGAGAAAAACTGCAAGAAAGGCTTGCCAAGCTTGCCGGCGGAGTCGCCGTCATCAACGTCGGAGCGGCTACCGAGGTCGAAATGAAGGAAAAGAAGCTGAGAATAGAGGACGCGCTCGCCGCGGCGAGAGCCGCCGTCGAGGAGGGAGTCATTCCGGGCGGAGGAATCGCGCTTCTTTCGGTCATCAAAAAGATAAAGGCGACGGTAGAAAAGCTTGAGGGCGACGAAAAGACCGGAGGACAAATAATACTCCGCGCCTTAGAGGAGCCGCTGAGACAAATCGCGGCTAACGCCGGAATAGAGGGCAGCGTAGTCGTCAACAATATCGCTCAGGCGGGCAAGGGAACAACCTACGGCTACGACGCGCTCAAAAATCAATATTGCGACATGGTCGAGGCCGGAATCATCGACCCGACAAAGGTTGCGAGAAGCGCGCTCGAAAACGCGGCGAGCGTCGCCGCGACGCTCTTGACGACCGAGGCCTTAGTCTGCGACATACCGGAACCTCCGGCTCCTCCTATGCCGGGCGGCGGAATGGGCGGCATGGACGGAATGTATTGATAACCGCTAAACGCGGAAATATTAAAAGACGGGGAAGGCTGTAAAAAAAAGCCTTCCCCGTCTTTTTTGATAACCGATATTTAAGGTGGTTTTATGACAAACGCATGTTTGTCATGATTAAAAAACGCAAGAATTTTCTATCATTTTGATAAAGAATTCGACGGCGGTTTTGAGGTCGTCGACGGGGCATTTTTCGTTGATTGCGTGTATGCTTTTTTGTTCCTCCTCGGTGACAAAAAACGGCGTAAATCTATAGACGTTTTTGCAGACGGGATAATAAAATCTCGAGTCCGTGGCGGCGATAAACATATAAGGCGCGACCTTTGTGTCGGAGAATACGCACCGTATGGCGTTGGCCAAATGGTTATAAGACGGCGTGTCTATAGGCGATATCGCCGACGCTTCTATACCGCGCGACGCCTCGGTTACCTCGATGTTTTTTCCGGCGACCTTTTTGATATGCGACAGGATTTTTTGAGTCGAGTCTCCGCTGATTATGCGGCAGTTGATTATGGCCTCGGCATACGGCGGCAGTACGTTCGGCGCGTCGCTGCCCTTTGCCATCGTCGGCGCAAAGGTGGTTTTGACGAGGGCGGCCGATATAGGGTGGAGCTTGGACAGCGCGAATTTGAGAGGCAAAGACAGTATGTCGCGGTTGACCATGACAAACTTAAAGAGCGGCTTCATATAAGGCGCAAGCTCCTTGGTCAG
>JAISRB010000082.1 GCA_031273825.1 Clostridiales bacterium | reverse complement strand
CGGCGCAGCTTTCGGCAAGCGTTCCCACCATAAGCGAATGATTGTAGGTGCCGGGGGCTTTTTCCTTCAATTCTTTCAGCACGGGATTTTTTAAAAGCAGATATTCCGAAAGCCTTACGTCGGTCGCCACGTTAAAGACGCGCTCAAATATAGGCAGCAACAGCATAAACGCCGCCGTAGACGACACCACCGAAACGGTAGTCCAAAGCGAATTTAACGGGTCAAACTCGCCGGTTATAGCTCCGTATACGACGGCGAAGCCCGTGATAAAAATGCCGAATACCGTATTTAAAAGGACGATGTTTATTCTCTTGTAGTTTCTCTTATAAGTAAAAATCATGACCGCGCCGCAAAGCGTGTTAAACAAAACGCCGTATACCTCGCGCGTCTTGACTATGCTGTAGCCGTCGTCGTCTATCAACGCCGCGCCGCCGTTGAGTATTATAAACAAGAGCGCGAAAGAAACAAGAAAGAGCGTATACATAGCCGACTTTTCGTTTAGCAGAGCCGCGCACGTCAAAAACAAAAATACGAGCGGAATAAAAAACTCCGACACGTGCCTCTGCAAAAATATCGAGGCCGTCAAAACGATAAAGGCGGAGACAATCAAAATCAGATATGACTTTAGCTCCGCAAGGGTTTTTGTGACGTACTTCTCATAAGAATAGAGCAGAAAAAACACCAAAAGCAGCATGACGAATATCGACGCCGCCTCGGGCAGGGTTTCGAGCGTCATAAATCCGCCCCGCGCCATCGGCGAATAGAGCAGTGAAAAAACCGCCGACACGGCAAAGTTAGCGGCCAAAGAAGAAATCAACAGCTTTTTGTCCTTGAGTTTTTTTCGGCTTACCTCCGAGATTATCACATGCGTATCCTTGTCTTTTTCTCTTTTCATAATTTGTCTTATCCCCGTTTTTATTTTTCCGCAACGCCGAAGTATTCTGCGGTTTTGATTGTTATAGAATACTCAAGCGGCATCGGTATTCCCGAAATCCGCGATTTTTGTCACACATTCGGACTTTTTGTCGGTTTTTTATGCGTTGCCGTCATACGCTCTTATTATCTGTCTGACAAGCTCGTGCCTGACGACGTCCTTGTGCGTCAAGCGGACTATTCCGATTTTGTCGATATCCTTCAAAATATCGAGGGCGTTTATCAGCCCGGCCTTGTCGTGAGGAATGTCGGTCTGCGTGATGTCGCCCGTGACTACGACCTTGCTATGCTCGCCCATTCTCGTCAAAAACATTTTCATCTGCTCCTTTGTGGCGTTTTGAGCCTCGTCGAGAATTATAAAGGCGTTTGACAGCGTGCGTCCGCGCATATACGCAAGCGGCGCGATTTCGATTACGCCGCGCTCAAGAAGCTTTTGATAGGCGTCCGCGCCGAACATCTCCTGCAGCGCGTCATAAAGCGGCCTTAGATAGGGGTCTACCTTGTCCTGCAAATCTCCCGGCAAAAAGCCGAGCTTTTCGCCGGCCTCGACCGCCGGCCTCGTCAAAATTATGCGCTCTGTCTGCTTGTTTTTGTAGGCCTTAACGGCGATAGCCACGGCAAGATACGTCTTGCCCGTGCCGGCCGGACCTATGCCGAAGCATATGTCGTTTTTTAAGAGCGACTCGACGTAAAGCTTTTGGCCGAGCGTCTTGCAGCGGATATTTTTGCCCTTTGCCGTCACCGCGACTACGTCAAAAAGACGATCTAGCTCGCCGAGCCGCCCCTCCTCCAAAAGGTCGATAAGTATTTTTACGTCTCCGCGCCCGACAGAGCCGCGCTTCAATAGCTTTATGACGGCGTTCAATATCTCCACCGTCTTATCTACGCCCTCGCGGCTTCCGCTTATGCCGAAGCCGTCGCCGCCGTGACAGATATCGACGCCGAAGCAAGCGGATATATATTTTATGTTTTCATCGACGTTGCCAAACAGCGACTTTAGATCGTCAAGACTTGCGACGTCGTACTTAACCGTAACGCTTTCCAATTTTGCGATTTCTCCGTTTGCGGCAATTATGCCCTTGTTTTCTATTTTTTAGACGGACGGATTTTTTGCGCCGCCCGTTCTTATGATATTCTTTCCTCGGCCTCGTAATAATATTCGACGAGCCTGCCGCCGTTTCCGTCGGCGTTTTCTTTTATCCTATACCAGCCGTCCAAAATGACCGCGCCGTCGGGAATTTTTGATTTTGCGTTGGCCTCGGCGCGTTTTATCAGCGATTCAAACTCTTGCAAAAAGCTTCTTTTGACTATACTTGCGGTCAGCTCGTAATATTTGCGCGTCACCGTCTTTATCGGCGCGGGACCCGCCGAATATTGCGTCCTCGTTTCCTCGTCATAGAGAGCAAAGGGCGGCGACGGCTTTTTGCCTATGGGCAAGCCGAATATCTCAACCTCGGTCAGCGTCTTTGTCTTGCCCGTCCTTGACAAAACGACTTGGTTTTCCAAAAACACGGCGTTTCCGGAATAGTATACCTTTGCGAATACCTCGCCCACAGCGCGGACGCCGACGGGAACGCCTCCCGAATTTTCGACGGGCGCGACGAGCGTTTCGCCCGCGACGACGGGGTCTCCCGGCTTGACGAGGGGCGTTCCCGAAAAGACTATTACGTGGGTTACGATTCCGTCCTTTTTGGCGAGCAGCGGAACGTCGTCCGTCATGTCGACTATGTCGGGCGGCGGCAGCTCCTCGTATATATTGATAAAGAGCGTCATGCCGCTTACCCTGATCGATGCGAAGGCGACCCCGTCTATAGAGCTTGTTATGAGATATTCCAAATGCTTTTTGTCTATCTTTCTCGTGCTTACGCCTTTTTTGATTCCCTGCGCCAGCAAAATTTCCTCGACGGCCGAATATTCCACGGTCTTTAAGCCGCTGATTTTTATGTCGTTGAGGCGCGAATTGATTAGCCCGAAGAGGATTGCGACTATGAGAACGCCGGCGACAAGCCCCTTGCGCTTAAAAAAAAGCCTCAACCGCCTAAAAAAGCCGCTCTCGCCTATTATTTGATAAGTATAACATATTTCGTCAAAAAATGCAATTATCTTTTGATTGTCTTTTGATTTTGCCTTAAAATAAATATACCCGCCGTCGGCTTTTATGCCGATAAGCCCGATATCCCTTTTTGAAAGTCCGCTTATCGCCTTGCCGCAATTTAACGCCGTTCCCTTAAATAACGTGTAATCGCCGTAATTTTTCACGTTTTACCTCCCGCGGCCTTGCCGTCTGCGCCGCGCCCTTTTTTTTCTTTCCTTTCTATGTCCTCAAAAAATACCGCCTCTATTTTACCTCTGACGCTCGCCGCGTCCTTTGATATGCACGACAGCCTAAAATCGCCGCCCTCAAGCCTCAGCCGCTTTTTTTTGAGCTTAAAAACTACCGAGCCGCCGCTAAAATCGGTCACGCCGCTATGCCCCTCGACATATGCGCCGTTGTCGAATATTATGATTTTGCAATCGGAAAAGCCGCTTATGTCGAGCTTGTCCTTTAAGTCGTCCAAAAAAACCATTATAACGAATTCTCCTTTAGGGGAAACATGCTCGTTACGCATTCGCTTGACTCGCCGAGTTTCCCCTCTTGCGTCAACAAGATTGACGCAATTCACCCCTTTTCGCGCGCTTTGCGCGTCAAGGGTGTTTGCCGAAAAGCGCGGTTTTCGGCAAACCTAAATAAAATGTGAAAGGCTTTGCGCATTCGCGCCGCCTTGATTTTGACGGGCAAAATCGCCGAAAACGCCGTCAAAAAGCCCCCGACGCCGACGCCTTACGCAATAACTTATGAAAAAGTATAAAAAAATAAAACTTTTTTTGAAAAACGTATTGACAAGAGCGCTTTTATACTATATAATGTATATAAGAATTAAGGAGTGTGCTATTATGGTCAATACGGAACATATTAAAAAGCAAACGGAACTCGATATCGACAACAGCTTGGGAGAATTTGTCGTCGGCAACCTGCTATCGTATATTTTCCCCACGGTCTTTGTCGCGGTTATTTCCGCTTTAGGTATAGCCGGCTTTATGGCGGCGGGCAGTCCCGCGCCGGCTCGCGTCGACGGCAGCGTCTATATTCTCGAATATCTGCTGCTGGCTTTTGTAGGGTTTTTGGCGGTTTTCTTTTTTGTCTACGCGCCTTACAAGGTCTTGAATTTCGGAATAAAATACAAATATTCTCTGAATCTCTCCTATAAAGGCGGTTCTCCGCTGTTTAAGCCTATGTTTTACGGCGGAACGCTTACCTCTCACAGACTTATGAAAATTTTGCTATTCCCTATCATCAAAAACGCGGTTTTGGTCGTCGTTTTCGTGCTGTTTGTACTGTTGCTCTTGGCCGGTGTGATTTTGGGGATATCGCCGCTGACATACGCGGCTATCGTGTTGCTTTTGGGCGGAGTAGGCTTTTACGTATTCCTCGGTCTCAAGCTGTCGATGGTTCCTTATTATGTGGCCGACGACGACACCAACAAGTATACGCTGAAAAAAACCATGAAGGCCAGCTGGTATCAGATGGACGGCGACGCTATTTCCGATTATGCCTCGCTTAATGCCAAATCATGGGGCTTGGTCGCGGTCATCTTGTTGCCGGCTATTGCAGGAATAGGCTTTTTGCTCTATTTTGCCGCCGGAAACTTCGGAACTCTGCTTACAAATGCCGGAATCAGCCTTGTCGATACATTGTCAAATCTACCGATTGAGCTGCCGGATCTCTCGTCGCTGTTGCCGGCCGGCTTGCCTAAGCTCGCCTACTCCGATACGCTTTTCCTTATATCCTATGTGTCCGCGCTTGTCGGAATAGTTGCGACGTGGATATTAAAGGTTATATTTGTCGACAACCGTAAAACGGTTTTAAACGCCAATTTCTATAACGTAATAAAGACGAGAATGGACGCTTATACCTATTTGGACGAATAATATTCGGATAAAAACTAAAATAAAAAACACCCGCGCCGCGGGTGTTTTTTTGTTTGCGTACTTATGCCAATATCCGGCGGTCGGGTTGGTGCTTTCGCCTCGTTATAATTAAAAACAAAGCGGGCGGCCGAGGCGTCCGCCCCTACGTCTTGTGCGCGGATACCGGCTACCGCGACAAACGTAACATCACAGAATTGTAGTGGCAGCGTGCGCGTAACGAGCGCGTTTCCCCTATCGAGGGCTTTTGCGCGACCGCGTAAGCCCTATAAAAAACCGCGCTTTTGACACGCTTTGACTATGCGTAAGCACATATCTTTACTTAGGGCAACCAAAAACCGCGCTTTTTGGTTGCCCCCCTTGACGCGCAAAGCGCGCGTAAAGGGGTGAATTGCGTCAATCTTGTTGACGCAAGAGGGGAAACCCGGCGAGTGGAGCGAATGCGTAACGAGCATGTTTCCCCTAAGTCGGGGCTTGCGAATGCATGACCCGATTAGCGTAACGAGCGCGTTTCCCCTATCGAGGGCTTGCGCGTATGCGTAAGCCCTATAAAAAAACTTGACATAAAAGCATATATGTTATATACTGATATTACAATAAAACAAAAGGTTTAACATGGTAAAAAAAATGAGAGCGGTTATCTCTGTCATAGGCAAGGACAAAAAAGGCATAATAGCCAAGGTCAGCGGCGGACTTTTTGACGTCAACGTAAACATAGAGGATATTTCGCAAACCATTATGGGCGACGTCTTTACTATGATAATGATGGTCGATTGCTCGCAATCGGCTCTCGACCTCTCGCAAATCAACGATTTACTCCAAAAAATCGCCGTCGAGATGAGGGTTGAGATAAGAATACAAAACGAAGAAATCTTTAACAGTATGCACAGAATATAAGAGGGGTTCTCTCATGTTTCACGTCAACGAGATATTACAAACCATAGAAATGATAAAAAGCCGTCACTTAGACATTCGCACCGTCACAATGGGGCTGTCGCTTTTTGACTGCATATCCGACGACAAGGCAAAAACCGCGGCAAAAATATATGACAAGGTGTGCCAAAGAGCCGGAAAGCTCAAGGCTGCCTGCGATACGCTGTCGGCCCGTTATGGGATTCCTATCATAAACAAGCGCGTCAGCGTCTCGCCGATAAGCCTTGTGGCCGCGTCGTCAAGAGGCTTTGCCGAGGCCGCGCTCGCCCTCGACAGGGCGGCAAAAGAAATCTCCGTCGACTTTATAGGCGGTTATTCCGCGCTCGTTCACAAGGGCATGACCGATTATGAGCGGCAATTTATCATGAGTCTGCCGCATGTTTTGAGCGTCACCGATAGGGTTTGCGCCTCCGTCAACGTCGCCTCCTCAAAGGCGGGAATCAACATGGACGCGGTCAGACTCATGGGCGAAATCATAAAGGAAATCGCCCGCGCCACCGCCGACAAAAAGAGCGTCGGGTGCAGTAAGCTTGTCGTCTTTGCCAATGCCGTCGAGGACAACCCGTTTATGGCCGGTGCGTTCAACGGAATCGGCGAAAACGACTGCGTCATAAACGTCGGCATAAGCGGCCCCGGAGTAGTCTGCGGAGAGCTTGAGTCCGTAAAGGGCAAGGATTTTGCCGAGGTTTCGGAATGTATAAAGCGCACGGCCTTTAAGATAACCAGAACCGGTCAGCTCATAGCAAAGGAAGCCGCAAAGCTACTCGGCGCGAACTTCGGAATCGTCGACCTGTCTCTCGCCCCCACCCCCGCAAAGGGCGACAGCGTGGCGCGTATACTCGAAGAATTAGGACTCGAAAGCGTGGGGGCGCACGGCACAACCGCCGCGCTTGCCCTGCTCAACGACGCCGTCAAAAAAGGCGGCGTAATGGCCGCGTCATACGCGGGCGGTCTGTCGGGCGCGTTTATTCCCGTCAGCGAGGACGAGGGCATGATTGAGGCTGTCAGAAAGGGGGCTTTGTCGCTCGAAAAGCTCGAGGCAATGACGTCGGTTTGCAGCGTCGGAATCGACATGGTAGCCGTCGGCGGTCAAACCTCCGCCGCGACTATCGCGGCGATTATAGCCGACGAGGCGGCTATCGGAGTTGTCAACAACAAAACCACCGCCGTCAGAATTATCCCCGTCGAGGGCATGACGGACGGCGAGGTCGAATACGGCGGGCTTTTTGGAACCGCGCCGATAATGAAAACGTCGCCCTATAAGAGCGACGGCTTCATAAACCGCGGCGGAAGAATTCCTCCGCCCATTCATTCAAACAAAAATTAGCTTTTCTATTTTTCGTTTTCCATTGCGTCTATCATATCGGCCATAGTCCCGGCTTTTTGCCACAATTTATCGGCTTTTTTTGTCCATTCCCAAAAGCCCTCGGGCGCAGACGGAAACTTTTTGTAGAGGCTCTTTAGCGCGCCCGCGCTCGTTATACCCCTTAACAGAGCCTTGACGGTTTTTAGCGATATGTTTCCCGAAACTATTCCGGCTATAACCTTGCCGGCCAGCTTCAGGGTTTCGCCGAGCGGCATATCCGACTTAAAATTTTTGTTCATCGAAGTCATCAATTCGTCCTTAAAGACTATGCTGTGCTTAAACTCGTAGTCGTTTTCCTCGGGCGTGCAGTCTATAGCGTTGACAAGCGTCGCCATGGTGTTGGCAAAATCCGCGCCCTGCGTTGTGAAATATCTGACGTTTGCCTCCCAAAGCTTTTCCTCCGTCGGATACGCGCCGTCCTTCATGACCTTGCCCGCAACCTCGGCGGCTATTTTGCAGAACACCCAACCGGACGTAATTCCCTCGCCGCTATAAGGCTTGGTCATACACGCCGCGTCGCCCATACATATAAATCCGTCGGCGACGAGAGAATAAGGCGGACGGCGATAAGGGGTCACGCCCTTTTCTATGCGGTCAAGCTCGTGCTCGGGCAGTTTGATTACGTCGGTAAAGCTTTTATAGCATTTTTCGGCGTATTCATAAGACAAATTTGCGCCTACGCCGAATATCGCGCCGTCGGCGATTTCGGAGGGGCCTATCCACGTCTTATAATAAGCCCACCCCTCGTTGAACTTGACGTAGTCGTCGGGATTTTTTAGCTTGACGTAGCGCAGAACGACATAAAATTTGTCTCTATCGCTTATCTCAAAGTTTTCGACCTTGCAACCGTCCTTTAGCTTTCTCCTCGCAACCGACGGAATCCCCGAGCAATCTGCGACAAGCCTCGCCGAAATTTCGGTTTTTTCGCCGCCGCGGTCTATGACCGCGCCGTTAATTTTGCCGTCCGAGGCGTATGTAAAATCTTTGAACGCGGCGTTATAATAAAACTCGACGCCGTAGCCCTCCGCCCATTTGCGCAGACGCTTCAAAAACGGCGGCAAAAGCAACACCGAAAAGGCGTAATCGGTTCGCTTAGGGTAGTTGTCAAACGCGGATTTTGTTATTCCGTATTCAAACATGGTGACGTAATCCTCGTCGCCCGGCTTAGGCTCGGGTATGCCGAAGGTCTCAAACCTCGATTGGTCGGTGTGAAAGATATTTAATCTCGCCCCCAGCTTGTCGACGGGAGCCGCGTCGCAAACGCAAACGCTATACCCTTGCTCCGCCATCAGCTTGGCAAAATATATGCCCGCCGTGCCGCTGCCCACCGTTAAAACATCATAGGTCTTTTTCATTGTAATTTCTCCTCATATCTTATTAATTTTATTTTCAATAAAAATAAGACTTTCTCCTCTCTCTTTTTTTTTAAAGCCCGACCTTAAACTCTCCTATGCCGACGGTTATCTCCTCGGCGGCCGCGCAATATTTGAGGTCGGCCGCGCTGTCGTTTATAAACTCAAAGAATTCTTGCGGAACGGTAATATTTAACGATTTGACGGGGGCGCGCAGCGACAAGCTTCTTTCCGCCTTGTATTTTCTCACCTCAAAGGCGATATTCAAGAGAATTTCGCCCGATTTTAGAATACCCGCGTTAGGAGAGTATTCTATATCCCACGTATGCTTATGAATGGAATTGACCTTTTGAGAAGGCTCAAACACCTCTTTATAGACATATTCGGCGATATGAGGCATATATATGGCTATCATTTTTAGAATATACATATACGCGGTATAAAGCCCGTATTTTCCCGAGTCCGACGCGTCCTTGCCGTAGAGGTCGGGCTTAT
>JAISRB010000057.1 GCA_031273825.1 Clostridiales bacterium | reverse complement strand
CAAGAACCAAGGCGGAAATTCACGCCAAAATGAAGAAATTCATGGACGGCTTAACGCACGGGAACATACAAAATCTCTTTAATCACCCAAAATTAGCTTATCAAGCAAAAGATTGATTTTTGTTGACATTTAAGCGGGGTGGTAATACAATCTCATACAATCAACGCACCTCTACTACTGGACGGTGGCAAATCCAAAGGAGCAAAGTAATGGATAAAATTATCGAAGAAGCAATAGCAATTTTGCAATCGGGTAAGCAACTGCCCGAAGAATATCTAACTACTTTATTCCCAGTAAATCACGCTGAATATGAATTGACCTACAAAGGCAAAGTTCCCAAAGAGCAAATCTTATCTGTTGGCGAAGAACCGCAAGGAGTTCCGTTTCAGATTGCAAAGACTTTTGGCGAAAAAGAAAATGCTAACGATTGGCAGAACTTTCTAATCTTTGGCGATAATTTTCAAGTGTTGAAAACCTTACACGAAAATATTGACCCTCTAATTTACAATAAAATAAAGGGCAAAGTAAAACTCATATATATTGACCCACCATTTGCCACATCTGATGATTTTTCAAGCAAAGACGGTGCAAAAGCATATAGCGATAAGATAAAAGGAGCAGAATTTATAGAATTTTTGAGGGAAAGACTTGTTTTAGCAAAGGAAGTTTTGGCAGATGATGGGAGTATTTTTGTTCATTTAGACGCAAAAATGGGGCATTATATAAAAATTATTATGGACGAAATTTTCAATAGTTTTGAGTTTTCAGAAATTATATGGGTTTGCGGTTTAATGGGTAGTGGTGATTTTTTCCCAAAGGCACACGAAACGATATACTGTTATCGGGCAAAAAGTGCGAGTTTTACTGTTCAAAACAGACTTGGCTTATCAACCAGAATTACGGGTGCATTACAAAGAGATGAAAATGGTTGGTATTACACAAGAGGCAGAGAGAGTAGCGGTGGAATGAAAGCGTTAAAAACTTACATTTGTCCCGATAATTTGGCAACAAAAGAAATGGCAATAAATTATGCTAATCGCGAGAGAAAGCAACCAGTATGGAGTGTATGGATTGGGAAAAAAGAAATTGCAGAAGTTTATAACGATTTCCCAGTAGGCACTTATGCTTATACAAAGCAAGATAGTACGGGATACCCCACACAAAAACCCGAAGAATTATTAAAACGAATAATACTGACAAGCACAAAGGAAGATGACCTTGTTATGGACTTCTTTGCTGGAAGCGGTACAACCCTTGCCGTTGCGGAAAGACTAAACCGCCGTTGGATTGGTGTTGATATTGGCAAACTTGCTATTTATACTATTCAAAAGCGTTTAATAAACTTGCCCCATAGAAAGCCCTTTGCGCTTGTAAATGCAGGTTGCTATGACTTAAAAAAGATTTTTGAAATGGAACGGCAAAAATATATAGACTTTGTATGCGAGTTATTCCACATAGACAAGAAAAGTTCCAAACTCAACGGTATTACTGTTGACGGTACACGTCGCGGCGACTGGGTAAAAATATATGAATGGCAAGAATTTGATAAAACACATACTGCGGTAGACGAAGCCTTTATTAATGAATTGCATAGAAATATTGGCGACAAACTAAAAGAAAAGTTTTATATTGTTGCCCCCGAAGTTAATGTCGATATTGTAGGCGATTACTATCGTCCTGACGGCTCAAATACAAAATATTATCTCTTAAAAATCCCATATCGGTACATACAAGACCTACATAAAATGGAGTTCAAAAAACTTCACCAGCCTACAAGCAAAAGCGGAATAAACTCGATTGAAAATGCTGTCGGTTTTTATTTTAACGATATGCCCGAAGTCAAGAGCCGCATTGAAACGATTGACATGGCAATTGTTCTGCACATCGACGAGTGTAAACCGCAATTTATACAAGATGATAATGACATCTTGGCAATGGTGCTTATTGATAGTTCAGACGGCAATGAGTTTGTTATGCAAAAAGCCTTTTTTGCTGACGACATATTAGATAAAACGACTGGCAAGCATAGTTTAACTATCCCTACAAAAGAATTAAATAGTAACAACTTAAAAGTAGTCTACATTGACAAATATGGCAATGAGTTTTTTGAAGTCTTAAAGGGGGTTAAATAATGGACGGTATACGTAAAATCGACATTAAAAACCTTGTTTTAAGCGTTGATAAAAGCTACGATAGAAGTAAATTTGATTTAGACGATTGGCAAGAATATTTAGATATTCTTTGCGGCGACCGTGATTATCAAAAAGATGCAATTAAGGCGGCTATTATTTACCTTGCTTCTGGCAAGTATCTTTCTATTGAAACCTTGTTAAAGGAAAATTATGATAATAATGTTGATATAAGAAACAACTATGGCACGCTTGAAAAACTAAACAAAGCCGTGCAATTACCCAACATACTTTCGGGTGTTATTGATATGGCAACCGGAAGCGGGAAAAGTTATGTAATTTTTGGAGTGGCTCATATAGCGATGATACTTGGACTTGTAAAACGGGCGCTTGTATTATGTCCTTCGCCTACCATTGCGGACGGCTTAACGGAAAAATTTCAAAGTCTAATTACTAACGGAGGCCTAATAAACGCCATACCGAAAAAGTATACAACCTTACCGATACGCATTATTGACGCAAACTCAACCGTACAAGAAAATGATATTTGCATTGAGAATATCCACACTGTGTATGAAAATACGGGGTCTTCAATCAAAGATAGTTTTTTTATGAATAGTACAGATACACTTGTTTTGAGCGACGAAGTTCACCACACTTACAATTCGTCAAAAGACAATTCTATTCGTAAATGGAAAAATTTTATTCAAACCTATAAGTTCCAATACCATTTGGGTTTTACCGGCACGGCATATAAAGATAACGATTATTTTGCAGATGTTATTTTCCGCTATTCATTACGCCAAGCAATGACGGATAGGGTTGTAAAGTATATAGAGTATGTTGCGGAAGATAGCAACGGCGACAATTATGAGAAATTTCAAAAGATACTTCAAAACCATAATGAAAACAAAGCGAAGTATCCGCTTATCAATCCGCTATCAATCATTATTACTGCTGACATTCAAAACGCAAAAAATCTTATAGAAGATTTTGTTGACTTTTTAGTTGCGTTTACAAAAGAAAGCAAAGAAACAGTTGATAAGAAAGTTCTTATCGTTACTTCTGACCCGACGCATAAGAAAAATGTGTTGACTCTTAAAAATGTTGACGAAAAAGACTGTGGTATAGAGTGGATAATCTCCGTATCAATGTTGACCGAGGGCTGGGACTGCAAAAATGTTTTCCAAATCGTGCCTTGGGAAGATAGGGCTTTTAATTCTAAACTTCTTGTTTCACAGGTTTTAGGGCGTGGCTTGCGTATTCCGTCTTGGGCGATAGGACAACCCAAAGTGAGAGTATTTAACCATTCGAATTGGAGCAAAAGTATTCAAACGATTGTTGATGAAGTTTTGGAAAATGAAACTTCCTTAACCGTTAGCATTCTAACAACCGGCGACAGGTCTAAATATAACTTTACTGTTCTTAATCTCAACTATGAAAAAGTAGCCTATGAAGAATTTAATGATGACTTTGGTAAAGAAGAAACTTTTGATATAAACAAGCCGTTAGAACTCGTTACTCAAAGCGTCATTGTTGAGAAGTCTACAACTTATGTTGATACAAGAAATGCCCGTGAGAATAAGAATTATCAAATCGTAGCCGAAACACAGACGGTTGATGAGGTTGCGGCAAAAATCGCAAATCAATTCATAAGCCGAAACCGTGAAGCAGATTTACGCAATATTAAAAGTGAAATAACCTTTGAAGACGGTAAAACTGAACTTGAAAGAATACCGTCCGTTGCCCTTATAAAAGAATATATTTACAAGTGTATGAAACTTGCTAATATTAGCGGCGAGAAATTGACTTATGTGAATATAGAAAAGATAAACGGTAAGTTTACTGGGCTATTACGAAAGAAAAGAACGAGTGCAGGTTTTAAGCCCGTAGCAAACGATTTTAAGAGTGTTACAACAATAACAATGCCAACCTCGTCTTATAGTTATACGGCATTAAAGAACGGATATACAATATTCTTTTCTTCCGCATACAAGCAAGAATTATCGGCAGAAGAATTAGAGATTTTTGAGTTTATCGTCAATAAACTTGCACGAGAAGACGGCAAAGAGGTAAATGTGTTTGATTTCAAAACGCCTCACAACCTTGTTCTTGTAAAAGACGCGCCAGAACGCAAATTTGTAGAAATGTTGACAAAAAAAGAAGTCGCGCAAAAAATTGATTGCTGGGTAAAGTCAAGGAATGTTTCGTTTTATGCTATGACATACACTCTTAAACGAGGTGCAAACCCGAAAGAGTTTAACCCAGATTTCTTTATTAAAGTAGGTAATAATATTATCGTGATTGAAACAAAATCGGATAATGATTTAGCAAGAGAAAACTACTCGAAAATGGTAGACGCACAAAAACATTTTGCTAAACTTAACGAAAAACTGGAAGAGTTGGGACAAACAGAAAGATATTGCTTTAATATCCTTTCGCCAACATCATATCCAACATTTGAGCAAATGTTAAAAGACGGCACTTACTTCAACGGTTTCAATAGCGATTTAGAAGTAAACCTCAAAACAGAATATAAAAATAAGAATGACTAACCAACAAAAAGCCAACGATTATTCGTTGGCTTTTTCTTTCTTAACAAACTTGCCGCTGTTATTGCGTGGTCGTGCGTAGCATTCAATCGGGTGTGGTTTTGCCTTATGTTTTGGAGTTTCTAAAACAAGCCCGCCGAAAGATTTACAAAAGAAATACTTTGTGCTATACTCTTCGCATAAAAGCGGTTCGGGTAGTCTTGCCACTCGCCCGCCACCCGCAACTCGTTTGAACTTTATGTCAAGCGGGTTGCTTTTTTTATTGTCTTTTATGTCGGTTATAGATATTAAGCCTTTTTGTTCGCTCAATTTCACTTCCGTTTGCGAATCAGAGCTTGTGTTGTATCGTATAGAAATTTAACGGCTTTGTGACAATGTGTGTTGCATTTTTTGCGAAGTGTAATTTATACGTGGACGCAGATGACGCGCTTTCCCCTAAGGCAAACGCATTTTTATGCGTTCGCCCCGCCAATATACTCTCCTCAAATGTCCTCAACAAAACAACAAACTTGAGCTGAACGTCAAAGGGCGTTCGGCTTTTTTATATTTCCAAATATTGGCTTTAATTTTTGCTTGACCGATTCGGTTATTGTATGATATACTGTAAATAACCGATTTGGTTATTATGATTAGGGGGAGAAGCTATGGTTGATTTTGACAAGCTACCGGCGGAGAAACAACGCGTTATTATTAACGCCGCGCTTTTGTGCTTTGGCAAAAACGGTTATAAAAAGGCGTCGGTCGCTGATATAGCCGAAGCCGCGGGTATCGCTAAGGCATCGGTTTTTCAATATTTCGGAACAAAAAAAGGGTTGTATTTTTATCTGTTCAATTTTTCGTGCGAAAAAATAACGCAACAAATGCGCGCGGGCGGCGACGATTATTTTGAATGTATAAAAATCGGAACCGCGGCTAAGATGCGCGTTATGGCGCAATATTCGGGAATGCCGGATTTTTTGTCGTCTATGGTAAAGGAAAACGACGGAGAGATATTGGCGGAGCTGCACGCGCGGTTTGACGCGCGGCTTAACGACAGCTTGAAATCGCTGTTTGTCAACGTCGATTGGAATAAATTTAAGCCCGAGATAGGCTTAGAGCGGTCAAGAAATATAATCAAGTGGGTAAGCGACGGATATGTCAAGTCGGCGGTGGAAAACAAAGACACAGACACAATGCTGCGCGAGATTGCGGAATATATGGATTTATTAAAATCGTTGCTTTATAAGGAGGAGTACTTAAAATGAGCGTAATCGAAATCAAAAATCTAACGAGGGATTACGGCGGCAAGGGCGTCTTTGACCTTACGCTTTCCGTCGAATCCGGCGAAACCTTCGGTTTTTTAGGGCCGAACGGAGCGGGAAAAACGACGGCTATCCGTCATTTGACGGGTTTTTTGAAGCCGCAAAAAGGAAGCTGCGCCGTTAACGGCTTAGATTGTTGGGCGGAAAGCCCCAAAATACACGGCTCTCTCGGGTATTTGCCGGGAGAAATCGCGTTTTTTGACGATATGACCGGCCTTGATTTTTTGAATTTTATAGCCGAATACCGCCGCGTCAAGGACAAAACGCGCATGAGGAGTCTGCTCGAACGTTTTGAACTCGACGCACGCGGAAAAATTAAAAAGATGAGCAAGGGCATGAAGCAAAAGGTCGGCATAACGGCGGCGTTTATGCACGACCCCGCCGCGCTTATTTTGGACGAGCCGACAAGCGGCTTAGACCCGTTGATGCAAAGCCGGTTTATCGAGCTGATTTTAGAGGAAAATAAACGGGGAAAGACTATACTCATGTCATCGCACATGTTTGAGGAGGTCGAGCGCACCTGCCGCCGTGTGGCGATAATAAAAAACGGACGGCTTGCGACGGTGGACTCTATAGACAAGCTAAAGGCCGCGCAGGTCAAAAAATATGTCATAACTCTCGAAAATGAAAAGGCCGCCCTCGCCTTTGCCAAAGAATTCGCGGAGGAGGACGTGTCGGAGACCCGCGTTACGGTCAGCATAGCCGGCAATATCCGCGAATTGATATCGCAAATGAATAAATATCCCGTCGCTGGTATTTCTATGCCCGGCCAAAGTCTTGAGGAAATTTTTATGCAATATTACGGAGGTAACAAAAATGTTTAACGCGACCTTGTTTAAGTCGGGAATCAAAGGCGGTATAAAAACGCTTGCGCTTTTTTGCGCGGTTTTGACCATGTATTATCTGATAATTGTGCAAATGTTTGACCCCGCGCTCGGCAAGATGGTGCAAGAGCTTGCGGCGGCAATGCCGGAGCTTATGGCAATATTCGGCATGAATTTGAATTCCGCGACGTTAACGGGTTTTTTGGCGTCATATCTTTATGGCTTCATAATAATTATGTTTCCGATGATTTTTTCGATACTTTCCGTCAACAGGCTGATTGTCCGCCACGTCGACGGAGGCTCGCTCGTCTTTTTGGTCGCCGCGCCCATAAAACGCCGCGACGTCGCGTTCACGCAAATGACGGTGATTTTGAGCGGACTCCTTGCTCTGACGCTCTATGTTTCGGTTTTGGGAATTGTCGCAAGCGAGATTTCGTTTCCGGGCGAATTGGAAACGGGCAAATTTATACTTCTCAATTTAGGCGCGTTAGCCCTGCATATGTTTATCGCCGGAATATGTTTTTTGTCCGCCTGCATCTTTAACGAGACAAAATACAGCGTCGGCATCGGAGCGGGCATTCCCGTTTTAGGCTTTATAATTCAAATGCTGTCAAACAGCGGCGAAAAACTTGAGGGCTTCAAATACGCTACGTTCTTTTCTCTGTTTAGCACGGACGGGCTTATCGCTATGCGGCCTAACGCGGTTTGGGGCATGGTCGCGCTGTTTTTTTGCGCGATAGCTCTGTTTATATCGGCGATAGCCGTTTTTACCAAAAAAGACTTGCATATATAAGAAGGGCTTAGAGTCTCTCTATCGTCCTGCCCTATTCAAAAGCTACTCCGGCGGCGAGAGTTTTGCCGCCGCCGGCAAATGCAAACGCCGTAACCGTCTTGCCGTCGTATTCTAAGGCTGACTCAACGCGCTTAAGCGCGATATAGCTCTTTGCGCCGTCGGAAAAGAAAATCAAGACAAAAAAACCGCGTTTTCCCTCTTGATACACCACACGGCATATAGCGGCACGCTTTTTATATTATTCTCAAAACCGAAATTTTTTGCCGATATTCTGATTGCTTTTTCTACGCCGTATTTCTTCCTAAAAACCTCGAGGCTTTGGGAGCGCACGCTTTCCCATGACTTTGCCTCGACGGGGATAATTTTGTTTTCTATCTGAATTACAAAGTCAAGCTCCGCGCGGTTGCCGCTTTCCCAATAATAAAAACGAAAACCGTTTGCTTTTAGCTGTTGAGCGATATAGTTTTCGGTCATCGCGCCCTTTGCCGCGTCGCCCATGGTTCTGCCCAAAATCGAAAGGTGGGAATTGTCGCTTTTTGCCGCAAGCAAGCCGACGTCGCTCATATATACCTTAAAGGATAAAAAATCCTCATAATTTGCAAGCGGTTCTTTTCCCTCGCTGACCTTATTACACTTTATGATGACCGCCGCTTTTTCAAGCCAATTTAACGAAAGCTCATAATCGTTTGCTCTCGCGCCGCTTTTGATCAGGGCGTATTGAAATTTTCTGTTTTCCTTTGCGAGCTGCGAGGGCAAGGTATTATAGACCCATTCGTTCCGAACGGCCCGCGTTTTTGTGTCGGTATATTTATTCATATCCAAAACGTAATTGTTGCATATCGAAAGCTGCTTTGCCTTGACGAGCGTGTAGTTTTCGGTCTTTTTGTATTCTAAAATCGCCTCGGGCATACCGCCGACGACAAGGTATTGCAAAAACAACTCCAAGACCTGCCCGTGCAAGCCGCTTGCAAGCGGAATATTGTTGTCAAAGCTTTCTTGAATTAACGGAATAAGTTTCGGATTGAATTCCGTTAAAAACTCTTGAAAGGTAAACGGAAACATGTTTAATTCGTCTACCCTTCCGACGGGAAAGGAGGCGGTGTGCCCGGCGGTTCTGCTCAAAGCCACGCCGAGCAAGCTCCCGACGGCGATAATGTGATATTCCGGCGCGGTCTCTTGAAACCTCTTTAGCGAGGAGATAGCGGCGGGGCAGGCTTGCACCTCGTCAAAAACGATAAGCGTTTTTTGGGGCGCAATCGTTTGATTGATATTCGCCTCTAATTTGACAATTAACGATTTTATAGAGTCGAAACCGGCGTCAAACAAGCGGCACAAATTGGGGTTGTTGTCAAAATAAAAATAAGCGACGGACGCATAATTTTTTGTTCCGAACTCCATAATGCTATAGGTCTTGCCTATCTGCCTTGCGCCGTATATGATAAGCGGCTTTCTGTCGGGGTTGTCTTTCCACCTTAACAAACTTTCCGTTATGAGTCTTTGCATGTCTGTTTGCTCCTTGTTGCGATATAAACATTATAATCGACAAAGGAGCTTATGTCAAGCAAAAACGCACTTAGGCGCATAAAAGTGTAGGAAATATACACTTTTAGGTATCCTAAAAATGTGTTTTTCGTTCAAAACGCACAAAAAGCCTCTTTTTATAGCTTAACCTTTTTGTTTATTTCGGCCAAAACAGTCGGCTCTATTTTGAAAGCCTTGCGGTCGTAGGTGATAAAACCGTTGATTTCGTCCTCTACGTCGGTCAGCTGCGTATAAATCGCGGCGGACAAGCCGCGCGGAATCTGCGGAGCTATCTGCCCATCGATAAGGGCGCGGTAAGCGGCGGTAAGCGACTCGGCGTCGTTAAACTTTTTGTAGCCGAAAGCCTTGTTTTTATTGAATACATGCCCCTCGACCTTTAGCGAATAGCCGCCGTATTCGGACAAAATCACCGGACGGCCGTCCTTAGGCGTTTTTATTTTTTTGAAATATATATGCATACTCTTAAAGTCGCCGCAACCCTGATCGTGCCAGCCGCTCGCGTGGTCTATCGGGCGGGTTTTGTCGAGTGAGCGCACAAAAGCATAGACCTTTTTTGCGTCAAACTGCCCCCAGCCCTCGTTGAAGGGAACCCACAAGGCAATCGACACGGCGTTATAGAGCGCGTCTATTGTGTTTTTTGTGTCGCGGTAATATTCGGCGCGTCTGTCCGATTCGCACCTGCCCGCGGGCTTGTAGCCGTCGGGGGTTTTTAGCCCCAAAAAGCCTCTTACCACGCTTGCGGGCGACAAGCCCCGCGCGCCGCCGTTGACCATATCCTGCCAGACAAGCATACCTATGCGGTCGCAGTGATAATACCACCTTAGCGGCTCGACCTTTATGTGCTTGCGCAGGGTGTTAAAGCCCATGCGCTTTGCGCTCTCTATGTCAAATATCATGGCCGCGTCCGAGGGCGGCGTATATAGCCCGTCCGAATAGTAGCCCTGATCTAACAGCCCGTTGTGAAAATATGGGCGGTTGTTGAGCGTCAGCCGAGGAATTCCCCCGCTATCCTTTTCTATCCCAAATTTTCTCATGCCAAAATATGTCGTCACCCCGTCGCCGTCCGCGGTTATACGCGCGTCATAGAGAAAGGGGCTTTCGGGAGACCAAAGCTTTGCATTGGGAAGCTTGACTAAGGCAAGCATACTACCGCCGCAATTACCGCCGAACGAGCCGCTTGCGACGGGCTTGCCCCCGTCATAGACCGTGACCTCAGCGTTTTGGCAGCCCTGCGCGTCGATTTCAAAGAGAACCGTCTCCGCGTCGATATCGGGCGTGATTTTTAACGATTTTATATAGCTTTGCGGAACGCTCTCAAGCCAGACGGTTTGCCAGATTCCCGATTGCGGCGTATAAAAAATTCCGCCGCGGTTTATCTTTTGCTTGCCGCACGCGCCCGCGCCGTCGTCGGAGGGGTCGGTGACGGTCAGCGTCAAAACGTTTTCGCCGTCCTTCAAAAACGCCGTTATATCTACGCAAAAAGCGTTATAGCCACCGCAATGCTCCGCCGCAAAACAGCCGTTGACAAAGACCTCGGCGCGATAATCAACCGCCCCGAAGTGCAAAAGCGTTCTGTCCTTTTTGAACCCGTCGGGCAACGCAAAGGTTCTGCGGTAATATAGCGCGTCGTCGGGAGTTACCGCCCTCTCGACTCCGCTCAAAAGGCACTCCGGCGAAAACGGAACCAAAATCTTGCCCTGATAGCCGGTCAATTTTTCGCCTATCGGCAAAATGGCGTAATCCCAAAGTCCGTTGAGGTTGATATAGCCGTCCCTCGCCATTTGCGGACGCGGATATTCGGGCAAAGGCGCGGTTTTGTCGGACGCGTCTCTAAACGCGCCAGGCAGTCTCTCAAATTTTTCGGGGTTTTTCATGCCGCGTTCTCCTTTTTTTTGAAAATATTATAGCGCGTTTTAAGCCCGGCTGCAAGGGGCTTACAATTTTTTGCAGGGCGAACGCATAAAAATGCGTTCGCCCGCTATTCGCTAACCGCCGCCGCCGACCACTATACCGCGCTATGCGTCAAACCGGCGTTTTCGGGCGGCCGGGGGCGTCCGCCCCTACGAGTCCGTTGTTTTGCCGCGCATTCGCTAACAACCGCCGCCGACCGCCGACCGCCGCCGCCGACCGCCGCCGCCGCCGACCGCCGCCGCCGCCGACCGCTGCTAACAATCATACTTGTCTATAAAGGCCTTTACCGAGCTTTCATACAATTCCGTGTTGTGAAAATGCTCCGAGCCGTGACCCGCGCCCTCTACGAGGACGAGTTGCTTTTCCGTAGAGCAGTTTTCGTAGCATTTGACGGTCATTTCGTGCGGAATGAATAAGTCGCCCGTTCCGTGAATGAACAAAATAGGAACCTTTGCGTTTTTGACAGAGTTTGAGGAGTCGACGGACGTAAAATCATATTTGGCTAACATCTTGCAATAGTCGCTCGCGAGATTGACAAGCGGAAACGCCGGCAATTTAGTCAAAAACTTGACGACGGCGGCGGCCTCGTCGTGCACGTTGGTAAACGCGCAGTCGGAGATTATGCCCTTGACGTTCTTTGGCAGGTCAAATTCGGACATTTGCAACACCGTCGCTCCGCCCATCGATATTCCGGTCACAAATATGTTGCCGTCGGGAAATCTATCGGTTATCAGCTTTAGCCACTTAAGCGCGTCAAAGCGGTCAAGCGCGCCGAAGCCTATATATTTCCCCTCGCTGCGCCCGTGCGCTCTGTGCTCGGGCAAGAGAACGTTGAAGCCCGACTTGAGATAAAACTGCGCTATCGCGGCAAAATCGTTCATGCCCTCGCTGCTGTAGCCGTGCATACACAAAAACGTTTTGTCGGTCGGCGTCGTATTGATAAAATACCGCCCCATAAGCTTTAGCCCGTCGTCCGTCGTCACCGTCACGTCCTCGTGAGGGAATTCCGCGAGTATCTTGGCGTTTGCCGTGACATGCTCGATGAAGGCGTCTACATAAGTCCCCATCAGCTTTGAAAAAGCCTTTAGCGTGACGCCGTTTAACGCGCTGTTCTTTTTTCTCACTATCATTATCCAAAACTGCAGATATCCCGCGCCGAGCAGCAAAACCGCCAAAGCAACCGCGCATATCAGCACAATCAAAGCCGCCTTGCCTCCCGTCGAATCGGTCAACGCCGATAAAATTACCATAATCAAAAACCTCCGCATTTTTTATGTTTTTTCTTGTGTCCGTTATGACATATTACAATATTAACACAAAACCGCGCCTTTGTCAACACCGTTTAAAAAAAAGGCGCAAAAAAATCAGGGCAAACGCATTTTTATGCGTTCGCCCTGCAAAAAACCGCGACAGTGGCCTATGCCGCAACTAAGCTATGCAAGCTCTGAAATTAATATAGGCACGACGACCTTTTGCCACACGGCATAACCTTTTTCGTTGAAGTGCAGCTTGTCCATACGGTACAACTCGTTTTTATAGCTTCCGTCCGCGTTCAACACCTCGGCGTTGCAATCGATATACCCGAGCGTTTCGTCGTTTTGGCAAAGCTCTTTGATTAAAGCGTTGCAGGCGTTAATGTCGCTCATCACCTTGTCTTTTGACGGGGCTTGCGTTATGGCTATAAAATAAATTTTCGCGTCGGGTAATCGGTTTTGTATTTTTTCAAAGAGAGTTTTCAAAAGCTCCGCCGTTTCTGCGCCCGTGTTGCCGCCCTTTTTGCCGGTAATGTTGTTGGTTCCGGCGTACACCACCACCGCGCGCGGAGAAAACGGAACTATCATCTTGTCCACCCAATCTATCCACTCCGACACGACGGTGCCCGCAACGCCCACGTTGTAGGAGGTCAGCGGCGACAAATCCTCCGCGGACGTCCTCCAATATTCCATCGACGAGCTGCCTATAAGCAGAACCTGCCCCTTTTCATACCCGATCTTTTCATAATGCCCGAGTTTTTGGTTTGCGACGTAAAGATGCCCCGCGTCGCTTGAATAAAAGCCGAATATAGCTCCGCCCATAACGGCGGCTACCATCACGGCGGCAAGCGCAATGACGATAATTTTCTTTTTTGCGCAGGGTTTCTTTTTCTGTGCCGCTTCGATCATGTTTGTGTCCTCCTTGTGTAAATAATGTCATTAATTTATTATAAAAAAACGTTCCATACGCCCTTAGCGCAAATTTACGCTAAGGGCGAAAGACCGTCGGTTTTTTTTAAGCCGCCGCTTCGTATATAGTCGTTGAGTATTTGCCGCGTTTCATGAGGATATTATACACCTAAAAAAAGCGTTTGTCAACAAAAATCAAAAAAATCCATATCTCCCGCGCCGAGCAGCAGGACGCAGCCGCAGCTCTCGGACAATTCTCTTATTTTTAAATCAAGCTCCTTTTGTCCGTCGATATAGACTGCGCCGCTTTTTTTGAGCGCGCAAAAAAGCTCAAACGCGCTTTTGCCGTCTGCGGGAGTTTCTCTCGCGGGATATTCCTTGAATATGACAAGCCCGTCCGCGCCGTCGAACGCCGTCAAAAACTCGTCAAAAAGCCTTGCCGTCCGCGAATATGTATGCGGCTGAAAGCAGACCGCAAGCCCGCCCGAAAAAGCCTGCCGCGCCGCCGCTATGACCGCCCTTATCTCGCTCGGGTGGTGGGCGTAATCGATTATGACGGGGCAGCCGTCAAGCCGCGCCCTCTCCTCAAACCGCCGCCCGACGCCTCCAAAGCCCTCTATGCTCTCTATGCAAGGCAGTCTGTTGCGGGCGGCCTCCGCAAACGCGCCTAAGCTACAAGCTTGCGTATTTGCGCCGTTTGCGGCATATTCGCAACCCTCGCCCGCCGACGCGCCTAAGTCGCAAGAACGGAACCGTAGGGGCGGACGCCCGCCGCTCTCTGCGGCCGCGCTAAGGACGCAAGCGTCAAACGCGGCGATTGCCGCAAGCGCGTTGAATACGTTGTGCCGTCCGTAGAGCTTGTTTTTTATCGCCGCGGCAAATTTGCCGCCGACATAGAGGTCAAAGGAATACCGCCCGTCCGTCTGAACGAGGTTTTTTGCGCAATACAGGGCTTGCTCCGCGCCGTCTCCGCCGTCTATGCCAAAGGTCAAGACGCTTACGCTTTTGTCTAAGCCTGCGTATACGCGCGCATATCGGCAGTCGGCGTTTATGACGAGCGTTCCGCCGCTTTTTATTCTCTCCGCAAACCGCCCGAATGCGTCGAATACGCCGATTTCGTCGGCGTAACAGTCGGGGTGATCCATCTCGACGTTGAGAACGACGGCTACGTCGGGAGACAGCTCGAGAAAATTGCCCTTATATTCGCAGGCCTCCGCGACAAAAAAATCGCGGCCGGAGTTATAATAATTGCCGCCTATGTCGGCGGCCTCCGCGCCTATATTCGCGCCGAATTTTAGTCCGGCTCTCTTAAAAGCGGCGGCAATAAGCGCGGACGTAGTCGATTTGCCGTGAATTCCCCCGACGGCGACGCATTTTTTGTGTTCGGCGGCGACCGCCGCAAGACAGCGGCTCCTCAAAACGCAAGGAATCCCCGCGCCCTTAGCGGCTCTAAGCTCGCGGTCGCAAGGTCTTATCGCGGAATTGTAGACGACGAGATCCGCCGCTCTTGCGACGGCCGCGTCGCTCCCCTCATATACCTCCGCGCCTTTTTTTGCAAGCTTGTCCATCAAGCGGTTATAGCGAATATCCGAGCCTGTGACGCTCTTGCCCGAATCGAGCGCGAACGCCGCCAGCGCGCTCATGCTCACGCCGCCTATTCCTATAAAATGTATTTTTTTATATTCAACGCTTTTTGTCATACCATATAATATTCTCAATCAAACAATAAATGTGAAAAAGCCGCGCGGAATATAGCCGCGCAAAAAACGGCTCTTGTATTTGATAGCGGCTTATTATACAAGTTTTTTGGAAATGTAGCGGTTTTTTGAGGCTTTTTTTATGTTTTTTTTGAAAAAGTATTGCAATTCGCGGAAAAATGTATTATAATAAGAAAAAATGCGCGCATTTAACGGTCAAGCGGTTTTTTGCCGAACGACAAAAATATCCGGCAAAACGGCCGTTGACCGCGCGCAAAAAAAAGGCGGTTGGCTAATGGACATTTCCGACATCAAAATCCGTTTGGTAAAAAAAGACGACTTAAAACTAAAGGCCGTCGCGTCGATGATAGTCGACGAGGGGCTTGCCGTTCACGACATCAAAATTATCGAGGGCACAAACGGCAACTTTATAGCTATGCCGAGCAGAAAGGTCTCGTCGGGCGAATTCAAAGATATCGTTCACCCGATAAAAAGCGAGGTTCGCGAGCATATTTGCTCTCTGATTCTCGAGGCTTATGCCAAAGAGTTGCAAAAGCCGATCGAGGAAACAGACTAAACGCGACAAAAAAATAAATTCCCCCCTCCGCAAACCGCTAAGGGGGGAATTTTTGTCTCTTTGCCTTTTTTGTCTATTTCCTTTTGCCGTTTTGACCGCCGCGGTTGACCGGGTCAAAGCGCGAGTCATAGCCCGTCCGCCTTGCTTGATTTATATGCGGGTCATAATTAGGTCTGCGGTTTGACGGCTCAAAACGCGCGTCCGCCTTGCGTTCCTTCTCCGATATTCCCGCATACGCGGCTTGTCCGCCGAATACGAGCGTCGCCGCGCCGAATATAAACGGCAAAACGTTGTTGACGACATACCTAAAAACCAAATTTAAAAAGTTGAATTTCCCCGCCGCCGAAACTATCGTCAGCGCGAGAAACACCCCCGCCAAAACCGTATATACCAAAAAGCCGCCGCGTTTTGTATCGTTCATAAAAGCACCCCCTTAACCTGTCTCCGCAATAATTATATTACCTATCGCGGCAAAAGTCAATAGCTTTTTGCATATTCAACGGAATTTAGCGGGGCAAACGCGTTTTTATGCGTTTACTTTTTTTCCGTCGCCGTCACTAACCACCGACCGCTAATCACTGACCCTGCGATTCCGTTCGGCTAAATTGCCGCTAAAGGAATTCCCGGCGTTTTTTTTAATATACTATTATATGGTCATCTATGTGTTTTCGGCCGAAAATTATCTGTTGAGGCTTGACGGGCGTGAGATTTGCAAGGACGGCGCGGCTCACGAGCTGAGACGGGACGGCGTTTTTATCTTTGAGGCGTTGTCCTTTATGCCGCGGGGGGCGAGGTTTTATCCGTCGTTTGCGGCAAAGCTTGAAATCGCGGACGGACGCGTCAAATACGCCTCGGATTGCTTTGTGCTGACGGACTTCGGCGGCGGAAACTATGAGGCGCGGTTGCGTCCTTATGCCGTCTATGACGGCGTAACCTCAAACAAGACCGCCGAGGCAAGCTTTGAGACGGGGTATAAGAGCTACCGCGCGGAGGTCAGGGAGACTTTTTTTAAATATCTAAAAATCGCGGAGGAATATCCGGAGGGCGGACGCGAATTTAGCGAGCCTTTGCCCGACGGGCTTTGCGGCGAAACCCTGTCGGTCATAGACGGCGGCTACAAAAAGACCGTCGTCTTGAACGGAACGGCCGACGGGCAAAAATATATGCTGCTGACGGAAATCGGGCAAGGGAGCGCGGACGCTATAGCCGAAACGGTATTTGAGTGTCTTGCCGACGCGATAGAAATCGAAAAGGACGCGGACGGAGGCATAAGGCGCATAACGACGGCAAAAAGCTTTAACGATATGCTCAAACGGACGCGCACGGAGGTCGCTGAAAAGCGCGACGGGAGTTACGTCAGGGTGAGCGGCGGCTTTTCTTATGCCAAACGGTCTGACGAATATCCGACGGAGCTTTTGCCTTATTTGTTTGCCGAGGCCGTAGGCGCGGGCGACGCGGAGCTAATCGCGGAATATCTGTCTAAGGAGCTTTTGCAAAACGCCGACGACGTATTCGGATATTTCGGAGACTTCTTTGCCGTCGATTATCCCAAATATTCGGACGCGCCGCTAAACGTTTTGGCCTTTAAGTACGCCAACGGCAACGCAATCAAAATAAAGTATTTTGAGTTTGAGCAAAGAGACGGAAAAATTGTTAATTTTAATTTAATAAAT
>JAISRB010000005.1 GCA_031273825.1 Clostridiales bacterium | reverse complement strand
ATTTGCAGGCTTGTACTTCGGCTAATCGACGTCCCGTTTATTTTATCGTAATTCCTTGAAATAATCTTGCCGTTTGTGTCGGTAATCGAGGAAACGAGGCGCGGAGTCATTACCTTTCCTCCGTTTATGACGGAATTGACTCCCACGAGCAATTCTATGGGCGTGACGGCGACGGCCTGACCAAAGCCTATTCTCGCAAGGTCGACGGTCTTTACCGCGCTCTGCGGAATATAAAGCGCGGACGCCTCGCCGACGAGGTCTATGCCCGTCTTGTCAAACGCCCCGAATTTTTTTAGGTAGTCATAAAACCTTTGCGTTCCGAGAGCTTGAACGCAGTCCATAAACACGCAGTTGCAGCTGTTTTGAATGCCCTCTACAAAGGTTTGCGCGCCGTGTCCCTTTGTCTTCCAGCATTTTATGCGTTGTCCGTCGACTATCCTATAGCCGGGGCAGACAAATATTTGCTGCGGCGACACCACGCCGGCCTCTAAGGCCGCCGCCGCCGTCAAAATTTTGAAGGTCGAACCCGGCTCAAACACGCTCGACACAAGCGAGCTTTTTGCCCCCTCAAAGAGCGCGGCCAGATCGTCGCGCGGCGGATTGTTGAGGTCGTAAGAGGGGCTTTGAGCCATCGCAAGCACCTCGCCGGTTTTGGAATTCATGACTATCGCCGAGACGCTTTTTGCCTTGTGCTCCGAATACGCCGAGGCGACGGCGTTTTCGGCTATGCTTTGTATTCTGTAGTCGATATTAAGCTTGACGTTCGCGCCGGCAACCGACGGAACGTAAGTCGTCGCCCCGTTATTTAACAGCCGTCCGATAAGGTCGGTTTCCGTCAGGCTATAGCCGTCTATGCCGGTCAGATATTTGTCATAAAACAATTCTATGCCCGACTGCCCCTTGCCGTCGGAGTTGACAAAGCCCAAAATCTGCGTCATAAATTGCCCGTAAGGATAATAGCGGCTGTTTTTTGACGAAAAATATATGCCCTCCTGTTCGTGCGACATTATGTCGAGCATGACATACCGCTCGACGTTCCGCGCGACGGTAATTTCAGATTTTTTGTGAGCCAATATGTCGTTATACAGCTCCGTATAGTCCGCCCCGACATGCTCTGACAACAGCTCCGCCACCCCCTTAACGTCAAGTACGGCGTTTGGTCTGACATAAACCGTATAGCGCGTAGAATTATCGGCAAGCACGACGCCGTTGCGGTCATAAATTTTGCCGCGCTCCGCGTCAAGCTCCAAATCGCGAGTCCATTGGTCGAGAGCCTTAGCCTGAAGATCCGCCGACATGACGACCTGAACATAAAAAAGCCGAACCAAAAGAGCCGAGAAAATAAAAGCCGTCAATATTCCGAATATCAATAACCGCCTCTTAAAATAAAAATTAAAATTATTCATGCAAAAAAAACCGCCTCTTACAATATGATATTATAAGAGACGGTCAATAATGAAGGGTTTTTTTGTTTAAACAGCTATTCCTTATGCGACGACGATATAAGCCGCGAGAGCCGCGACGACGGCGGCGTATACGCCGACGACAATCTTGCCGAGCGTCGTCAATCTATGCGCCGGCTTTTTGCGGCTTTTGAATATCCCGGTCAAAAACTTGGCCGGCCCCGACACGCCGCCGCGCACGTTGTCTATGTCGAGGTCAAAGCTTGCGCTTTCGTCCGCGCCGCGCCCGTCGTCATAGCCGTAATCGCCGGCGTAGACCTCATAACCGTCGCAAGCGTAACGACTCCGCGCCTCTTCGTCGGCGTAGGTTTTCTTGATTTCGGCGTTTCTCATAGTATTCTCCGAGGCGGAATACCTTGCTCCGCCGCGGCTTTCCCACTTTTCGGACTCCAAAATTCCGTCGTTTTTGTTCATCATGACGGCATTGCGCAAATACGCGCTCTTTGCGTCAAAGCTGAGACCCGACGGGATTTTTATTCCCATCAATTCAAACTGATCGAGATACCTTTGTTTCGCGCCGCCTACGTTTTCGCGCTCTACGGCCTCGGTGTGATTTTTTCTTATTTCGGCAAGCTCCCGCGCCTCGCGCTCGGCCGACATAGGCGCAACGCTGCGGTCGACGCTTTCCTCGACGGCTGAGCCGCCTCCGTTATAAGCTATTTTTATGACGTTTTCACGCGCCGCCCCGGCGGCGTCAGCGTTGCGCCCAAAAAGCTTCGCCGCGGCCGCGGCTTCCGCTCCTATGTCCTTCGCCTCTATAGGCGCGTTGCCGCGCAGATGGTCTCCGGCCGCTCCCGATACCGTCTCGACCTGAACCTTCTTGCCGGAAAAATAATGATCGACATATCTTTCCGGTCTCGAACCCGTCGCCGCTTGCATAGCGGCCGAGTCCCGCGGCATTCCGTCAACGACCTGCGCGGCCTGCGTCTCGACGGGCTTAAGCGCGGCGGCCTCCGGCTGACCGGTAACGCCGTTCAGATACAGCTTTTTATAGCTCGCCGCTCTCTTTGCGGCCTGCTCGGCAAGCTCGCGCTCCGTCGGCTCAAACGAGTAATCAGAAAAATACCCGCTCGACGAACCGCGCGCCGCGTCATAGCCGCCGCTTTCGCCGTCCGCCCGCCCGTAGGCAAAACCGACGGCGTCGCGGGACGTATAGTCGCCCACAACGCTGTAGTTGTAATTTGCGTTTAGGTTGACGACGTCGGCAAACGACTTATAGCCGCCCTGTCTGTCGCCGGACGTTTTTCTGTAATAGTATTCCATAAGGCCCCCCGTTAAAACCCCGTTTTCTTTTAAGAATATCCGGATTTTGTGTTTTTTATCTTCGCCGCCGCTTGAAACCCCCGTTTTTTGAGGCGGTTATTTTTTAGATGATTTTTTCGGCAATTCTCAGCTTTGCGCTTTCCGCTCTACCGTTTATTTTTAACTCCCCGGCCGAAGCCGTCAAAGGTTTTTTTGTCAATATTTTTATTTCTTGCTTTTTGCCGCACGTGCAGACGGGCATGTTTTTGTCGCAAACGCAGGAGCTTTCAAGATATTTAAAGGTCTGCTTGGCTATTCTGTCCTCTAAGGAATGGAAGGATATCACGGCTATTCTCCCGCCCTTTTTGAGTCTTTTGACAAAGCCGGTTATCGCGTCGCCAAGCCCCGTCAGCTCTCCGTTGACCTCCAATCTGATTGCTTGATAGGCCCTTTTGCAAGGGTTTCCGTCGGCATACCGATATTTTAGCGGAATACTTCTCGTTATTATGTCAGACAGCTCGCCCGTCGTTCTTATCGATTGCTTGTTTCTTGCCTCGACAATGTTCGCCGCGATGTTTTTTGCGAACCGCTCCTCGCCGTATTCATAAAAGATTTTGACGAGCGACGATTCGGGATATTCGTTGACGACGTTAAAGGCCGTCAGATACTGCGTCCGATCCATTCGCATGTCTATCTTGCTCTCGGTGTCGCGATAAGAAAAACCGCGCTCCGCGTTGTCTATCTGATAAGACGAAACGCCGAGGTCGAGCAATACGCCGTCGAGTCCGTCTATTCCGAGTCTTTCAAAATTGCCCGCGACGTTTTTGAAATCGTCGTGAACAAAGGTTATTTTTTCGCTAAATTCCTTTAGCCTCCCGCCCGCGTGTATCAGCGCGTCGCCGTCCTTGTCTACGGCTATAAGCCGTCCGCCGTTTAGTCTTTTGACTATCTCAAGGCTGTGACCCGCGCCGCCGAGCGTCCCGTCGAGATATATCCCGTCCGGCTTTATATTTAGCCCCTCGACGCACTCGCCGAGCATGACCGGAATATGCTTAAATTCCATAATTTTTTTACCATTCTTACCGTCCGCGGCTAACTATCAAGCTTCGCCGCTATCCCCACCGCCTTTT
>JAISRB010000098.1 GCA_031273825.1 Clostridiales bacterium | reverse complement strand
ATAAATTCCGATTTGGTGTTTTTTGCAATCGACGGGCTAAGCCTGCTGTATGTGTTTTTCGGCGCGGCTCTCGCCGTCGCCGCCGCCGCGGCTATACCTCTGGCTAAGCTGTATATGACGCAGCCTATAGCCGTCATCGGAAAGAATAAATAAAGCCGCTATAAAAACAAAAAAAAGGGAGCGGCGCGTTAAAAACCTATCCCTTTTTTTGATTGACGTTATCTTTTATTTTGCTTTAAACTCCGTATTGGCTTATTATTATCTGATTGAGAACATAAGCCGTCTGATTGACGATAAAGTTTTTGATTTCGGCGACCTTGATTGCCGTCAGCTCGTTGTCCATGACTATGACGTTGATATTGTTTGAGTTGCAAGACACTATGGCCTGCGCGTAGCCCTTGCCGAGCAAAAAGGTTTCGACCTGATATTCCGACTCCATTTGCGCTATCAGCTGCAGCTTTGACGCCTCGGCGGCGGCCTTGGCCTCGGCGGTTGACGACGACGACGCGATGACGGCGTCATATTGGGCTATCTCTCTGTTTCTCGTCGCCTGACGCTCGGCCTTTGCCGAGGCAAAGAAGGACGACGCGGTCGTGTCGCCTCCGCCGTTAAGGTCGCCCGGCTGTTTGTTAGTCAGCACATAGTTGAGATAACCCGAGGCCACTAATAATACGACCATCGTACACAAAATAATGATTTTTTTCTTGTTGGTTGCCATAATAACTCCTTTTTTTGAATATTTAAGTTTTTTGTTGTCTATTTTTTTGCCGTAAATATCTCTATGATATTTGAGCTTACGTCCAAAATTGTCGCGGCGGCTCTGGCCAGCTCCATTCTGACGCTTACGTCGTCGGCTCCCGACGCCACTATCATTACTCCGGTTATCCTTGGCATTATTTCCTTGACTATGACGGGCTTAGACTGTCCGTTTTCGGTTATTATGACGGGCGTGCTCGTCTCGGTGGTGTTTTCGACGGTTCTGTCGACTCCGCCGCTGTTGTCGGTTGTCTTGTTTGTCGTCACCGACGTCGAGTTTGCCGTAACATATTCTATTCCCCCGTCATACATTATCATGACGGTCACCTTGCCCGCGCCCTTGATTTCGGACAGCATTGCCGAAAGCCTCGTCTCTAACTCTCTCAAAGGGTCTGCGGCCGCCGCCGCCTTTTGCGCGCCGCCGGCAGAGCCGTAAAACGCCGCGAATATCAAAAGCAGGCTTGCGCCGATCATCGCCGCGGCTATTATTTTGATGTGCTTAACCGACCTCAGCTTGCCGCAAAAATTTTGAAACGCGATAGCAAAGCGCGTTCCGCTATGAGCGTCTGGCTTAGCGGCGGAATCGCCGTCGGGAACAACATTCTTTTCGACGAGTTGATTTACCATATCAATATTCTTACGTCCTCCTTTTTTATCGAATACCTTTTTGACAGCGTTTCTTGTATCTTGTCGCTAATATTTATATGCGCGGGATTTTTTTCAATGACGGATTTTTTCAAAAAAATGTTCATATACAATATTTTTTGTTTGTCGGCGGGGTCAAATACTATGTCGGCCTTTTCTATCTCTATCCCCTCCTTTGACGACAGATAGGTTTTTATAGCTTCGCCCTCCTTTGCGTAAGCGTCGACGTAGACCCCGTATATATAATTGTTGTCGGCGGCGTATTTGCTCATCGAAAGGTCAAACAAGCCCTCGATATTCATTCCCCCGTTTAAGGCTCCCGTCACGGGGGCGGCGATTACCATGACGACGACGACGGAAAAAATCCCCTTGATATATTTATTCGTCTGCCCGTCGGGGAGAATGATATCAAGTAATACCGTCAAAACCATAACGCCCGATATCGACAAAATCCATGGAAGCATAAAAAAAAATCTCCTTGTCAAAAAGCGTTCGCCGTCATGACGACGAGCATGACCGTCACAAAAAACATAAAGCCCACGCCCAAAACCGACGATATCAAAAGCTGCATATTTGAGGCAAGCCCCGATATCATCTTGGATATACGCTTGTCTGCGATAGGCTCCGCGATTGCCGCCGTCAGCTTTAGGGCCAATATAAAAACCGTCATTTTGACGACGGGCGACAACAGCATAGACAGCAAAACCATTATGCCGGTATACCCGAGCGCGTTTTTTATCAGCACCATACTGCCCATGACCAAATCAAAGCCGTCAGAGAGATATCCCCCCAAAACCGGAACGTAGCTCGACACGGCAAACTTGACGGCGTCAACGGTCACGCCGTCTACCGCCGCCCCCGTTATGCCCTTTGCCGTCACAAACAGCATAAAGAGCGTAAAGACTCCCCCGAGCAGCCAATTTGCCGCCGACTTAAAAAAGCGTCTGAAGCCCTCTAATCTGACCGTCTCCGACATATTGCCTATTATCGAAAATATAATCGACGCGATAAAGCACGGCAGTATTACGGCGTTTATTATGGCTATGATAGTGACGGCGAGCGTCGCCATCAGCGGCTGATAGGCCGCCGCGCCTATTGTTCCCCCGAGCGCGCTCATAAAGGTCAAAAGCAGAGGAAACAATATATTCATCAGCCCCGTCATGTTTGACAGCAGACGCTTTACCCCGTCGATATAGCCGACTACGCGCGTTAAGAGTATGACTATGATTAGCGCGTAGCAGACAAAAAAGATTATCTCGTGAGTCGATTTTTTGAGAAAGTCGGAGGTTATGCCCGAGACGAAGCCGCTCAAAAGACATATGATTACTATCGAAACGACCATGGGAACGACCGCCGCCGCGTCGCCCGCGACAAGCTTTGCCGCCGCTTTAAAAAACGCGTCGTGGCCGCCGCCGAAATCGCCGCCGATTATCGCCTTGATATAATCCTTTAGGCTTTTGTCAAGCGGACTTTGGTCGAGAGAGCTTAAAAAACGCTCAAATTCGCCGAGGTCAAGCCCGTCGAGGTTTTTGTCGACGTTGTCGGTAAGCTCTTGCTCAACCTCCTTTAAGGTCTTTTCGCCGTCGTCCGCCGACGAAGACCCGTCGGCGGCAAGGCTAAAGGCCGCGAGCAAAACAAAAAACAGCGCGGCAAAAAACGCCGTTTTTATAAGCTTGCGTTTTTTTTTACCGATTGTCATTCCGCCCCCCGATTTATAGGTCTTACGCGTTCGCGCAAGCCCTCGTTCATGGGAAACGCGCTCGTTTCGCATACGCTCCACTCGCCGGGTTTCCCCTCTTGCGGCAACTTGTTACCGCAATTCACCCCTTTACGCGGACTTTGTCCGTCAATGGGGGCAACCAAAAAACGCGGTTTTTGGTCGCCCTAAGTTAAAGCTTTCGAGGCTTATACCGTCAGCTTTGACAGCACGTCTATAAACGCCGTCATGACGGGCAGAGCCATCAAAAAAATCGTTATTTTCCCCGCGAGCCTGATTTTGCTTGCGATAGCTCCGCATTTCATGTCCTCGCACACCTCGGACGAATATTCCGTCAGATATCCTATTCCTATGATTTTGAGTATTCCCGAAAAGAGCGATTCGTCGATATTGGTCTTGCCGACTATGAGGTTAAACGCGTCTATAACGTCGGTCAGCGAATTCAAGACCAATATCAAAATCATGACCCCCGCCGCCATGACGCAGAATATGACGAATTCGGGCTTGCTTTCCTTCAAAAACACGCTTACTATCGCGCCGATTATCCCTACGCCGATTATCTTGAATATATCCATAACGCCGCCTTAGTAGAGCCTGAATATCGAGCGGACGCTGTCAAACAAGCCCCCGATCATGTCTATGACCATGAGAATGACTATGATTAGCCCGGCCAGCGTCGTAAAGGTGGCGATTTCGTCCTTGTCGCTTTTTTTGAGGACGATATTTATTACGGCGGTGAGAATTCCCACGCCGGCGATTTTTAGTATAACGTCTATATTCATAATACCTCTCCTATACGGTTATTATCATAAGCGCGATTCCGAGCAAAATTCCCAGCTTATAGGCAAGACTGCCCTGCACCCTATAGGTCTCGCGCGCCTTGACGCTTATCTCCTCAAACTTGTTTTTGTAATGCTTGATATTGATTATCTGCGACTGACTGTGGCTCTTGCCGAGGAGCGACAAAAAATCGGCTATTATGATTTTTTCGTCGCGCCTTAGATAGGCCGCGTCTATTATTTGTTCTATGCTCCGCTTGTCGGCCAACACCTCTGTTTTTAGCGTTTCTTTAAAGACGCTTATGTGCTTTGAAAACTCGCTTTTTTTCATGTAGGCAAAATCCTCGAGAATTTTTATCAGCGGAGTTTTTAAATGCGTTATTTCGTCTATCAAAAGATTGCACAGGTTGTTCAGCTCGTCAAAATAAGCCGCTCTAACCTTATAATAATGCCGTACTCCCGCCCCGCCGTAGAGACAGCCGACAAACAAAAGCGTTCCCGCGATAAGTGAAATCATATTTCTTTTACCTTTCGACTACCTTTATTGCGCCTCCCGGCTTGTCGAGTATTACAAAAACGTCAAAAACACGCAATACTCCGCTAAACTCGGTATTCTCCAAATCGGCCAAATCCTTGGCGTGAACGGAGGCCATGACGCGCACGCCCGACCTTATGATATCGCGAACGCCCGCCGCGTCGTCCGCGCAAAAAAGCTCGTCGGTCACAATCATATCGGGGCGCATAGAACGTATGACGTTGCGGTATACGAGAGCCTTTTCCGCGCCGGAGATAACGTCGGTAAACTCGCCCACGTCGAGGGCGGCTACGCCCTCGGTCACGGCGGCTATCTCGTTGCGCTCGTCTATGACGAGAATATTATAGGCCGCGTCGGAATATAACCGCGTAAGCTCTCTTAGCAACGTCGTCTTGCCGCCTCCGGGCGGCGACACGACGAGTATGTTTTTTAGTCCGCGGCTTATTATTCCTCTCATACATTCGGCGCACCCCTTGACCTCGTGAGGTATTCTTATATTAAGCCCGCTTATGTTTTTTAGCGCGGTCAGCCTTCCGTCCTCCGTAACGCCCTCGCCGCACACCCCTATTCTCACGCCGCCCTTATACGACACATACCCCCTTATCAGCTGCTCCGACACCGCATAAACGGAATGCCCCGACGCGACGCTCAAGGTATACTCAACGTCCTCCGCCGTCGCGGTATAGACCCGCGAAAAAGACCCCGCGAGACGGCTGCCGCGCTTGTCGCATATGACAAGCGGCCGGCCTATTCTGAGTCTTATCTCAAACAGCGTCTCGGGTCTGACGCCCGATTTTACGATGCTGTCGTAGACCTCTTTTTTTAAAAGCCTCTCCAACATTTATGTTATAATCTATTCGCGCGCGCAAAAAAAATGAGCGCGTTTTTTGTCGTATTTCCGCGCCCGTCAAAAAAAAGACGGGAAAAACCTAAAAGGCTTGCCCCGTCCGTACCGTCTGCAAAAAAAAGAATCGTTTTTCACCCTCAAACCCGCATTTTGTCCGAAAGCTGAACTAATAAGAATTTCTTATGAGTTGCCGCCGCGTCAAGCCCGCCTCTCCTAAGTCTATGCTTGCGCGAATGCGTAACGAGCATGTTTCCCCTACACAGGGCTTGCGCGAATGCGTAACGAGCGCGTTTCCCCTAAAAGGGCTTGCGCGAATGCGTAACGAGCATGTTTCCCCTAAAAGGGCTTGCGCGAATGCGTAACGAGCATGTTTCCCCTAAAAGGGCTTACGCGAATGCGCAACGAGCGCGTTTCCCCTACACAGGGCTTGCGCGAATGCGTAACGAGCATGTTTCCCCTACACAGGGCTTGCGCGAATGCGCAAGCCCTACAAAAAAAGCGCGTTTTCGCCACGCTTTGACTATGCGCAAGCCCTACAACTTCACTTAGGGCAACCAAAAACCGCGCTTTTTGGTTG
>JAISRB010000049.1 GCA_031273825.1 Clostridiales bacterium | reverse complement strand
TTAACGCACGGGAACATACAAAATCTCTTTAATCACCCAAAATTAGCTTATCAAGCAAAAGATTGATTTTTTGCTGACATTTAAGCGGGGTGGTAATACATTGACCGTCGGCGGCGGCGGGTATGGAAAATGATGGCACAAAAAGTAAGAAATACCAAAAAACATGTTAGGATAGAGTCCTTTTATTCCGTTTATAAAGGAAGTTTTATAGTATCAGTTGGTCAATATTTACCAAAATGGTGGTTATCAAAAAAATTTAATGTGTAGTGTACTCGCGTCTCAACTAAAAATCTAATAAAAACAAAAAATGCGGGCGAGTGTAACGTTTTGTGCTTTCGCTCCGCAAAAGGATGATCATAAAAATGACAAAAAATGAATTTAAAACGGTTACTAAGCAATGGTTAAATTCAAAAGGATTTTACAAAGGAAAGGAATTAGAGATTGAATATTTATACCAATTATCGGATTTTGACATAAGCATTTATTTTAGCAAGGATAGATTTTCAGAAATGTTTTTTTTCGAGATTGGATTTAGATTGAAAGACGATTCAATGGGTTGGGGGCATGTGCGAGTATGTGTTAGTAATAATATTCACGGTTTTTACTATGAAAAATGGGAAAAACAGGATTATATAGAATGTTTAGAAGAAATGTATGCTGTATATATCAAGCCATACTTTGACTTAGGGATTGAAATGCTAAAGAATATTATTGCAAAGCCATCATTCAGAGGGCATGATTATCTTATTCATCGTCAAGCAATTGAAAAAATTCTTAAGATGTAAATTGGAAATTATTACGTATGTATCATTGGATAATAGGAAATCTGTAGTTAAATCGTTAAAGAAATAGCGGGCGGGCTTTTTAATCGCCCGCCCGGTCTTTTCCGGTTATTCTAAAATTTCGTCGACCTTAGATTTAATCGCGCTTTTTCCTTTTTTTATCAGCGATTCGGCCGATCTTTTTGAGTTGACGATTAAAGCCGCGGCTGTTGCGCCTATAATCATGCCGGCAAGCATTCCCGATTTTTTCATAATGTTAGTTTTCCTCCGATTGTTTTTTTTGCGCGGAAGTAATTCGCGCTCTTTGTCGTTAGTATGCGCGCTTATAATCAAAAAATGCGGAGATTTTGAGATTAAAGTTTAAACGCGCCCGTCTTTGCGATTTAATTTTTATTTAACATAAAAAATTTATAATTAATTTCAGAAAATGTTATAAAAACGGTTGACAAACGAGGTGATTTTGTATTACTATATAATCAAGTTAGATACTTTGTTTGTTTATGTATATTTTCAGATTGCAGACATAAACATATTGTATAAAAAATATCGAGGCGGCGGCGGCGGGAACAGGCCGCTTTAGCCGGAAAAAAGGAGTTAAAAAACGTGGTTAACAAAAAAATAAAGAGTCAGCTTTGGGACAACATGCAGTTTTATTTTAGGGATTATAACGATATCACTATGAGATCGGCTTTGTTTTTTGACGGAGAGATAGACGAAGAGCTTCTAAAAAAAGCCTTGACGGCGGTAATAGAGAGCTTTCCGATAGTCAAGGCGAGGTTTAAGGAGGGTTTTTTTAAGTCGCGCTGGACGATTGCGGACGACTCTTCCGCGGACGGTTTTTTTGAAATGTTTGAGACAAGTCCGTCGGAGCATACCGCGGCGGTCGAAAAATATATCGCGGGGGAAATAAACCCGCTCAAAACGCCGCTTTTTAAGACGGCGATATTCAGAAAGACCGAGGACGGAAAAAAAATCGACTGTCTGGTGTTCTTGATGAGCCATATGCTTGCCGACGGCGACGGCTTCGCGTTGTTTATGAAGGCCGTGGCCGAGGCTTACGCCGCCATACCGGCTAACCCCGACTACAAGTCGCGCTACGGCATGGGCAACCGCGACTATAAGCAGTTTTATGAATATCTGTCCGGCGATGAAATCAAGCGCGCAAAAAAAATGACCGATTACCGTTACGAAAAAAACGAGCGGCTAAGGCTGCCCTATAAGGCCGGATACGACAAAAGCTTTGAGAGAAAAATTTTGACGCGCAGAGTCGACGGCTTTGACGCCGTGAAAAAATTTTGCAAGGCGCACGGGCTGACCTTTAACGACGTCGTGCTTGCCGCGTATTTTAGGGCGTTAAAAAAGCGCCTCGTCCTAAAAGACGACGAATCTATCTCTATAGATTGCGTACTCAATTTGAGACGCTACATGCCGGCCGGCGACGCGAATTTTTGCAATCTCGTTTCTAAGGTAAAGGTCAACGTCGGGCGCGAATTCGGCGACGGCTTTTTGGATACCTGCAAAATCGTTCACGAACATATGGCGGCGCATAAGGACAATCTCGCGGGACTTGGCGGCCTGTCGCTGTTGAATCTCATGGACAAGGCGTTTCCCTTTAAGATAGGAGAAATTTTGATAAAGCTCTTTTATCAAAATCCGCTTATCGCTCTGTCGAATATCGGCAAGCTTGACAAGGCGTGCGCAAAATACGGCAATCTCAAGGTGCAAAACCTCATAATGACGGGCACGGTAAAATACGCGCCGTCTACGCTTCTGTCGCTTATAACCTATGAGGATTCGATATTCTTTGCCTTAGCCGAGGCTTGCTCGGCGGAGGATTTTGAAATGCTAGACGGGCTTATCGGCGACGTGGCGGCCGCAATCGGGGAGTTAAAATAGAAAATACGCGGCAAAACACGTAGGTCTACGGCTTTTTCAAAAAAAATACGGACAAAAAACCTTTGAAAGAGGGTTTTTTTGTTTTAACCGCCGTTTGAACGTCAATAATAATGCGAGGAGTTTTTTTTGTTAAAAAACACGCGAAACTATTTGACGGAGATGATTTTATTATGTTATGGATTGCGTCGCTCGCCTTGATAATCGCGCTTGCCGTCGTCGTTTCAAAATATGAAACCGTCGTCGGACGAAACGCGGCCGGCGACGGCGTGCTGACGACGCTCGACGACAAGGCCTATAGGACAAAAATCGAGAGCTTTGCCGCCTATGTAAAAAACGCCGAAACGGGCGGTTTTTTTAGACCCGCGCCGCGCCGTCTGACGCGGCCTATCGACAAGGCCTACGGGCTTATAAGGACAAAGGTCGAAAGGGGCGAAAAAATTTATGAATTTGAAAAATGGATTTATGACAACTATTATGCGCTGAATTCGCGGAGCGGCTTTAGCGGACTAAAAAAATTGAGGACGGTCGACGGCTTGCCGGTCATTGTCGGCTTGGCGCGGAAAATCATATATTACTCGATAGACCGCCTCGATTTTGACCGCATAAAAAAAGGCGTACTCATTTATACCTCTGTCAATACGCTCGACGTAGACGACGTTCTCTTGCTAAAGGAGGCCTTTGACTACGCCGTACTCGCGGAAATAAGCCGCGTAGCCGCGCGTTCTCTCATAATAGAAAAGGCTAAACGCGCCGCTCAAAGGCAAAGAATAGACGGGCGGCTCGCGAGGTCAAGTAGCTATCTGTTTTTTTTGTTTGAAAACCGCTCAAAAAATCGAGAGGAGTTAAGGCGTTATTTGGAGCGCAACGACGTTGACTATGCGAACGTCAACTATATATTCGGCGCGGGGCTTGCCGAGTCAAACGCCGGCGTAGCCGCGCTTATCTCTTATCTCCTCGGCAAGGACGGCTTTGAGCCGGAGACGCTTCTTACATTCTCCAAGCTGCATTCAAGGCTGACCGCCGACGATATATACAAAAACAGCGACACGGCGACAAAAATAGCCTATCTAAAAAAAATCGCCGTTCTCGCCAAAAAGACAAAAAAGAGTCAAGACAGCTTTCTTACCGGCCTTATTGCAGGCGCGGATATTTATAAAATTTATTTTGGAGAGCTGTTGTTTTATCACTCGCGGGAGCTTGTTTTGCATGTCAAAAGCAAAAAATACGTCGCGCTCAAGGACAACAGAAAAAGCGCGGCGGCATGGTATTCCTCCGCGGTATTTTTGACGGCGGCGATATTGACGGCGGCCTTTACGCTTGCCTTAAAAAGCCTTTTTGTCTACATTCTTTCGCCGCTTATCCTTGTCGTTTTTTTGAGGACGGCTTATCGGCTTTGGAATTTTATTTTGAACCGCGTCAAAAAGGACGGCGTGGTATTCAGAATGGATTATCCCGACATAAACGACGACTCGGCGACGCTTATTGTAGTTTCGCAATTTATATCGTCAAAGGAACAATTTGACGACGCGTGCCGCCGCGCCGACATTCTTAAGGCCGCCGACAATTCGGCGAACGCCGAATACGCGCTGCTCGTCGACTTTGCGCCGTCGGACGGCGAAACCGACGAAAGCGACGACGGGATACTTGAGGCGGTAAATTCACACGGGGGCTTGAGCTTTTTTGTCAGAAAGAGAAAAAAGGTTTTTGGCAAATTTTCCGCCGACGAGAGAAAGCGCGGCGCGGTCATGGCGTTGTCAAAATATCTCGCGACGGGCGACGGAGACGATTTTAGGCTGATAAAGGATAGGGGCAAAAAAATAAAATACGTCGTCCTCTTAGACGATGACAACGAGCTTTTGCCGGGTAGTATAAGGGGGCTTGTCAACGGCATAATTCACCCCCTAAACAAGAGATACGACCTCATGACGCTTTGCGCAAAATATAACATGTATAGCATAGATACGGGCTATTCGAGGAGATTTTTGAGCCGCTCCGGCGTCGAGAGCTATCCGTATTATTCGGGGCTTTTTTGCAAGCTGCTCGGGCGTGAAATTTTTTGCGGCAAGGGCATAGCCCGGGTAGAAAGCCTCTACGGCAAGCTATACGGCAGACTGCCGCGCAATCGCGTGTTGAGCCACGACATAATCGAGGGGGCGATACTTGACGCCGGCTCAAGCGGAATAATCACCTTTGAGGACGCGCCTAAAAATTTTGCGGCGGACGTAGGACGCGCCAACAGATGGGCAAAGGGCGATTTGCTTTTGCTGCCTTTTTTGAGGAGGCGTATAAAGGACGCGAACGGAAAAAAAACCGCCTTGAATATATCCGCGTTTTATAAGACCGTAATCACCGTCAACGCGGCGGGGGTGATAGAGGCGTTTTGTCTTATGGCCGCGCTCGTCGCGGGCTTTTTTGCGGAAGTTTCGGCGGCGTTTTATTGTATAATTTTATCCGCGTTTTTTCTCGATACGCTGCTAAACGCGGCGGCCGGCTTTTTTAACGGGCGCAAAAGAACGCGCTATAAGCTAAAGGAATGCGCCGCCGCGCTGATTTATGCCGCGGCCGATTTTTGCATGACTCCGTTTTTTGCCGTCAACGGTCTTGTCGTTTGCATAAAGACGGTCTATTGTTTGCTCTTTGACAAGCAAAATATACTTCGGTGGAAAACCTTTTATGCCTCTCAAAAAGGTCTTAAGTCCGTCGCTTTTTTGTCATACGCCGCGCCGTCGCTGACCTTTATGACGCTTATTGCAGGCGCGGAATTTCTCATATTCGGCTCGTTGCTCTGGGCGTTCGCCGCGCTCTGCTATCTGTCGGTTTTTGTCGTTTTTTCATACGGCAAGGGACGGAGCGACCGTGAAAGGACGGCGTTACGCGGCGGCGCGGCCGATAAATTTTTGCTTGAAAACGCAAAAAAGACA
>JAISRB010000040.1 GCA_031273825.1 Clostridiales bacterium | reverse complement strand
GTTGATTATAGATAAAAACATTCTGCGCTCATAAAGCTTACCCGTTTCTTTATCTTTCTCATAGAAATAACTTTTGCCGCAAAAAAATTTACGCCGCCAATAATCATCATATCGCTTTTCCCATTCTTTTGCCCGCGCAATATCCTCGGCGCTGAAATAATTTTTGTACACGATAAAGCCATCGCTACCGCAAGGACACGCAAGAGAGAACTCCGCATAGTCCTTTTTACTTTTTTCAATTTTTGCAATATGCTCTAAGTAACTCGGGACGGGTATAGCCATTGTTTTTTTTAATCCTCCGATTGTATTAAAATTTATAAATATAAAAGTTTTTTAATTATTTTATCGCCGACGCATTGATATTTGAGGTATCGTCAATTTTTGAGTTTCATTCGTCATTCTCACCGCCGGTTTTTTTGCCGTTTTTGCACGGCGCAACGGCGTTCGCGGCATTTTCAAGAGCTAAAAGGCCGTCAAAGTCGCTTGTGAATAATCTGTCCTGCACAATACGATACTTTTCAAACTCGCTTTCGGCAAAGGTTTTTGCTATTTCATGAGAAATGCGTCCCTTATCGTTTAATATCTCGTGTTCGTTGAACTGCAAAAACTTATCAAGCCGCTCTTTCCAATCTTGCATCGTCATTGGAATATGGCGTTTAGCTTGATATTCCGCATAGTCCAGATACATTGTGACAATCATTTCAAGACTCGAAAGCTCGCTTAGCTCAAGGTAGTTTTTTGCAATGGAAACGTCGTACTTTTGGATTTTGCCGTCGGGAAAGCTTGCCCATGAGGTTAGCCCCATATTCGGCTTTTTTGCATTTGCACGCTCAACGATAACCTCGGCCGCCGTGTGACCGTGTATTGCCCAATGCAACTTGTTTTGAACCTCTGAAAAAAAGTTTTGCGTGGTTTTTGCCGTTTTATCATAATCCATTGCGGTGACATAGAGGTCGGTTACTTTCTGATAAAATTTACGCTCGGAAAGACGTATTTCATGAATTTGCTCTAACAACCGTTCAAAATATTCTTCCGTTAAAATCGACCCTCCGCTCTTTAACCTTTCACCGTCCATAACCCACCCTTTTATGGTGTAGTCCTTGACGATTTGATTTGCCCATTTGCGAAATTGCACGGCGCGGTCGTTGTTTACCTTAAAACCGACGGCTATAATCATTTGCAGATTGTAATGCTTCGCGTCATATTCCTTGCCGTCCGTGGCAGTTATTCGAAAATTTCGAATAACTGAATTTTCTTGCAACTCGCTGTCATCAAAAATCTTTTTTATATGGTAGTTAATCGTGTTGGTCTCCACGCCGTAAAGCACGCCGAGCATTTTTTGAGTCAGCCATATATTTTCGTCCTCATAGCGCATTTCCACGCTTTGCGGATTGTCGCCCGTCGCGGCGACAAAGGTCAAATATTCCGCCGCCGAGCTGCGAATGGTCGTTTCCTTGTCTTTTTGTTTGTTTTTAGACATTTGGCTATACCTCCGACGGGTTCTAAACCGACATTTTCTTTTTTTTGTATTTCTCGGCGACGATATTCAGTATAAAAAATATGACGACGGAGGCGGCAAGATAGGCGTACATCATGCCGGTATTCATATCAGTGCCAAAAAAGTTGAGTTTAAAGGAATAGGTCGTTTGGATATTGCTTATAAAGGTTTCGGCAAAATGCTTGTCGGGCAGGCCGTCGGCTATGCGGTTTATCGCGCCGTTCATCAAAATATTGCGGAAAAGCGCGGTCGAATGCGAGCCGGGCAGAATGTTCGCGGCGTATTGCACGCCGAGCGGAAAGGTCGAAATCGGCATATACGCGCCGGTAAAAAAGCCGATCATCGCGCTGAATATCCCCGAAAAGCCTCCGCTTGCCGACGACGATTTGAAAAAACCCATGACGAGCATCAAAACCGTGACGGACGAAAAGCAAGAAAGCACGATAAGCCCTATTAAGCTTAGCGCGTCGCCAAGGCTCAAAAAGAACGCCCCCGCCGCCGCAAGATAGACCAGACAAACGGCGAATAAGATAAAGGCGATTGCGACGGTGATTATAAAGAACGAAAGAAAGTAGCTTATAGTCAATATCGACGGCTTGACGGGCGAAACCAAAAAATCCTTTAGCTTGCCGCCCCCCTTGTCGGACACCATGACCAGCATACTATTGAGAGCCACGGTCAGACACGATATCGACAAAAGCGACGACACAAGCCAGCAATCGACGAGCGCGCCGACCTTCGCGGATGAAACGCCCGTTCCCCCGAGTGTGGCGGCTATGCCGTCAACCTGTATGCCGCGCAAAAACAGCGCGTACAAAAGCAGTATGATAAGCGGAGACAACAGAGAAAAAAACACCGTCATCGGCTCCTTTAAAAACGAACCGACGTTGCGCCTTATCAGCCGCGAAACCGCAAATAAATCCGATTGAAAATCATTCATAGCGCGTTTACAATGGACTTTCCCGTGACGTTCAAAAAAACGTCGTCCATATCCCCCTTTAAAACCTCAAAGTCGGAAAAATACTCTTTGTAGGCGTTCAAAAAATTGAGCGCGCCGACCGAATCGGCAACGTTTATATAATAGCCGTTGTTCTTGTACAAAAACGGTATGCCGGCCGCGTTTAATACCCTTTCGATTTTGTCGTTTTTGTCTAAAATCAGGCGCACGCGGTCGGAGGCGTAGCGTTTTTTTAAGTTGTCGGGCGAATCGTCCGCCATGATTTTGCCCTCGTCGATGATGACGACGCGGGCGGCGCGGACGGTTTCCTCCATATAATGCGTCGTCAAAAAGACAGTCAGGTTGTTTTCCTTTTGCAACGTTTCTATAGTATTCCAAAGATAAACGCGCGACGCGGGGTCAAGCCCCGAGGTCGGCTCGTCCAAAAAGAGAAGCTTGGGGTCGTTGACGAGCGCGCGCGCTATGTCGACGCGCCGACGCTGACCGCCGGACAGCTTGCCGTAGGGCCGTTTCAAAAATTCGCCGAGAGAAAAGGTCGAGATTACATAATCGAGCCGCTTTTTTATCACCGCGCGCGGCAACCGATAGAGCGCGGCGCGCGCCTCCAAATTTGAAAAGACGCTCAATTTGCCGTCCAAAATAGAATCTTGAAAAACTATGCCTATGTCCTTTTTTATTCCTTCGGAATTCCCGTCGAGGTCGACTCCGCCGATTATCGCCTTGCCCGAATCCTTTGACAGAGTCGAACACAATATTTTGATAATCGTAGACTTTCCCGCTCCGTTAAGCCCCAAAAGGGCAAAGGTCTCGCCGTCCTTAACCGAAAATGACACGCCGTCGACGGCCTTGACCGCCCCGAAATATTTCTTTAGATTGCATACCTCTATCATAATATTTATTATAACCGCAATAAGCGCAAAAGTCAAACTCTTTTAGTCAATTTTCCCAACCCTAACAATTGCAAACGCATTTTCATGCGTTTGCCCCATAACCGTATACGCTAAGGTCAACTCTTCCGTCGGCGCAAAAAGAGACGCCCTCGTTTTCTAAAAGCTGTCTTTGAACGCCGGCTCCTCCGAAAGCAAAGCCTTCGCATACGCAGCCGAACCTATTGAGTACGCGGTGACAAGGAATAGTCTTGGGGTCGGGATTGCAATGCAAGGCGTATCCGACGACACGCGCCCAACGCGAATTGCCGGCCATCAGCGCGATTTGCCCGTAGGTCGCGACCTTGCCGCGCGGAATTTTGCGAACCGCGTCATAGATTGTTTCAAAAGCCGTCATTTTATCCTCCGTTAAGCTTTGCGGTCAATAATAATGCCTTAAAATAGAATACTCATGTTTGCACAGTATTCTAAAAACGTATAAATAATAAAATAAAAAACGCCGCGCAGAGGGGTTCTTTTTTAAAGCCCCAAAAGCGCGCGCGCGTTTTTGTCAAAGATTTTATCCTTTTCGCCGTCGGTCAGGTCGAGAGAATCTATCAGTTCTATAGATTTTTTTACGTGCATCCACGGCGTGTCCGAGCCGAAAAGCATTCTTTCTGCGCCGTGTTTTTTGATTATTTTGTTTAAAACGGGAAGATATTCGCGGTCAAAAAGACTGACAAAGGACGTGTCGATAAAGCAGTTTTCTCCGGCGAAACTTTCTAAAACCCCGTCGAACACCCTATAACCGCCGAAATGCGCAAAAATAAACGTGCAGTTAGGAAACAGCCTTATGACCTTTTTTACCTTGTCGGGCGGACAATTCAAGCGGTGCATATAGGCTAAATCATAGCCCGAGTGAAAGGATATCATCAGCCCGAGACTGCGGCACATGTCGTATACGCGAAAGGCGCGTTCGTCGTCTATCTCAAAGTCCTGATATTCGGGGTGAAGCTTTATGCCCTTTATTCCGGCGGCCTTCAGCCGCAAAAGCTCCGGCTCAAAGTTATCGCCCGTCGGGTATACCGAGCCGAAGGATATTATATCCGGCTCCGCGCTTAGCGCGATTGCAAAGTCATTGACGTTTTTGTGCTGTTTTTCTCTTGTCGCGATATTTAAGACGACAAACCTATCTACTCCGTTTTGCCTGAAATATTCGACGGTTCCCGCCTTTGTTCCGTCTGTAGACGGCTCGACGACGACCTCTCCGGCGGCCGCTCCCAGCTTTTGCAAAACGCCGGCCGCTAAGGCGTCGGGATATATATGCGCGTGAAAATCTATCATTTGTCTTAACCCGCCTTTTTGTCTTTAGACCAAATCCTTGTCATAAGGCATTTCGGTTCTTATGCTCTGTATCGGCGAATTTTCTATGGCGGCAAGCCTTTGCAGATGTTCCCGCTCGGCTCTGATTTTTTGTTCGGCGACGGCGTGCGCCTTGAGCTGCTTGCGCTGATCGTTGAGATTTTTATTCATTTTTAATTCGGAATATTGCTCGAACCCGTCCCACTTTTTCTTTTCCGCCTTGATATACCGCTTGTCCTTAGGGTCTGCAAGCTTAAGGTCGGCGTAATTTACGCGGAAACAATCTAAAAAGCCTTGATGAATTTTGACTCTCCCGACAAATCTGTTATATCTCGCAAGCGCGAGCTTTTTGCGTTTGCGCTTGCATTTGACTTGATCCTCTTCGAGGTCGTGCAGTCTTGTCCATGCGGTTTCGGCGACGGCGAGAGCGCGCGGAAAGAGATTCATATCGGCCTTTTCGCGGCTGAGCACATATTCCGTCCAAAGCGGAATTTCATAGCCCCAGATATTTTTTGCCGTTTTTTCGTCGTCAAGCTCCTTTGGCAGCTTATAAAAATATGTTTGACGGAGAGGCAACGCGGCGTAGGCGTAATCGGCGTAAAAGCCTTTTACGCTCGACACGATTATTCTGCGGTTCAAATTTTGCGTTTGACGCTTAAGCTCCGAATTGTGCGCCTCGTCCTCCAGCCAAAACTGCGAAACTATTTTTTGATCGGCGTCGGCTTTTATTCCGTCGTTCCAGCCTATGACTATTTTGCCTTTGCTTTGGCAATACGCGGCGATTCTGTTGATAAAGTGAGTTTGAAGTGCGGCGTAATCGGATATCCCGTTGTCTTGCATATATTTTTGACAGTCGGGGCATTGACTCCACCGTTTTGTCAAAACCTCGTCGCCGCCTATGTGAATATACGGCCCGTCAAAGACCTCGAACAGCTCGTCCAAAATGTTTTGAACAAAGTCGTAGGTAGATTCCCTGCCCGCGCAAAGCACGTTTTCGCTGACGCCGTAATCGGTCATGACCGGAACGCGCTCGTTTGCGCACGACAGCCACGGGTACGCCGCAATCAAGGCCTGCGTATGCCCCGGAACGTCTATCTCGGGAATTACCGTGACAAACCGGCTTTTTGCAAACTCGACGACCTCTTTGACGTCCTCTTTAGTATAATATCCCTTATATACGCCGTCGACGTAGGCCGGCTTAGGATTTTGAACCGGCTTGCGCTTAGAATAGGTAAAAGCCCGCGCAACGCAGTCGCGGTTGCGCGCGGACGAGGTCATGTTGATAAACGGATATTTTTTTATTTCAAACCTAAAGCCCTGATCGTCCGAGAGATGCCAGTGAAATATGTTGTATTTTAGGTTTGACATTATTTCGATATAACGCTTGATTTCGGTCTTGTCAAAGAAATGACGCGAAACGTCCATCATAAACCCTCTGTAGCGGTACTTCGGCAAGTCGCTGAGTATCATACACGGAAAGGTTATATATTCCTCGTATAACAGCGCGTCGAGCCTCAATATCTGTCTTATCGACTGAACCGCATAAAAGAAGCCGGGCGCGCCGCCCGCGCTGATTTTCATGCTGTCGGGATAGCATTCGATAGTATAGCCCTCTATGTCAAGCTCGGGCTTCTCCTCAAACAGTATGTTGTTGTAGCCGGGCTTGTTATAGTGTATAAAAAGATTGTGCCCGAACGCCTTAAAAAATAAGCTCTGAAAAAGCTCGGCCAAATCCTTACGTTTCGGGTCGACAATCAAAAGCGTATCGCTGTTTATGACAAAATAGCCGTTAAGCGGTTGATAGCTATAGGGCTTAGGAATAAGATTTATTTCATAAACGGGCGGGCGCGATTTCTTTTTGAATATACACTTTGTTTTTTTTACACGCCGCTCGGACGAATTTTTTTCCGCCATAAAACCTCCCGAAGCAAATTACATTGTCTCGCTATATATAATACCATATAATCAAAATTTTTACAAGCAGATTTTAAAATTTTGATAAAAATTCGTGAAATTTTTAAGGGCGGCAATCAAAATATTCCCATACTTTTTACTTTTTGAGCCTTTAACGATATTTTTATATCATATAAATTATCCCCGTCTATCGACAGCCTAACGTCGATTGTATCCCTTATTGTTTCAAAATAGTTTTCTAACAGATAATAAACGTCGCTCTTTATGACGTTTTCGACGCTCGACGGCGATTTTATTTTGTCCGTCAACAGCATATTTTTTAGCCGCAACGCGGCCTCCTTGGCTTCACGCACAATTTCCTCCGTTTTTTTTAAAACATTTTTTTGAGCTTGATTTTTAGCCTGCCGAATACCCCTCTGTAGTCGTTCGTGCAGTCATAGATATGCCGCTTGCCGCCGGCTATGTTTTCGGCGACGATCATGACGGCCTGCTTGACCTCGCATTCGACGTTGTGCCTCATAATATCCGACTTTACGCCGACGCTGTCGTCGTCGGGAACTACGCCCGTCGGCGTGCATCTAAGCAAGCGCGAAATGTCGCCGGCCGTCATCATGTCGCCGCTGACGACCATGTCGCCTCTTATGCGGTTGATTATAAGCCCGATATTGAGCAGCGGATAGCCGTTCAAAAGCGTCATGACCTTGTCGGCGTCGCGAACCGCCGAAATATGCGGAGTCGTGACGACGTAAGCCTCGGACGCTGCCGACACGGCGCGGTGAAAGCCCGCGTCTATGCCGGCGGGGCAATCTACTATTACAAAGTCAAACCCCGACGACAGCGTGTCTATGACGCTCTTAAAGTTTGACGCCGTGATATTGGCCGTCT
>JAISRB010000070.1 GCA_031273825.1 Clostridiales bacterium | reverse complement strand
CTAAGGACTGTCTGTTCATGTAAGCCTGCATGAGAACCTCTCCCGTCACGGCGTCCTGCGCTATCGCCGGAATAAGCCCGTCCGCGCCGAATTTCAAGTCATCTATAGCTATAACATTTTTTTGTTCCATAATATTAATCCCCGATATAAAAATAATTCTATTCCGACGCGAGCGTCAAGGCTTTGTCAAGCTCCAACGCCCCCGTATACAAGGCCTTGCCCAAAATTGCGCCGTATACGCCCCTCGCCTTCAACGCCTCTATGTCGCTGTCGCCGGCCACGCCGCCGCTTGCTATGACGTTCAGCCCGCTAAGCCTCTGAAGCTCGGCGGTCTTGCCTACGTTGACTCCCGTCAGCGCGCCGTCGCGGGTTATGTCCGTGTATACTACGGAGGTTATTCCCGCGGTCTTTATTTTTTGGCACAGCTCAAGCGGAGAAATTTTTGCGTCCTCCGTCCAGCCCTTTATCGACACTCTGCCGTCTCTCTCGTCTACGCCGCAGACTATTCTGTCTCCGAAAAGCTCAGCCGCCCGCAAAAAAAGCCCGGGGTTAGTCACCGCCGCGCTGCCTATGACCGCCCTGTCTATGCCCATGCCGCCGAGGCAAAATTTTACGCGCTCTATGCTCCTGAAGCCGCCGCCGAGCTGTAGGCTCACGCCGACCGCGCTCCTTATGTCTCTTATGATTTCGTCGTTGACCGACGTTCCGTCAAAGGCGGCGTTCAGATCGACTATGTGCAGATATTCCGCGCCGAGCTTGACCCATTTTTTTGCAAACTCCGCCGGCTCGCCGTAGACCGTCGCGGTGCAGCGAAGCCCGAGACGCAGTCTGACGGCCTTTCCGTCAAGTATGTCTATCGCGGGAAAAAGTATCATAAAATCCCCTTAGACGACGGAATCTTGTCGCCGACGATTTTTACCGCGTCAGACAACGCCCGCGCAAACGCCTTGAATATCGCCTCCGCGATATGGTGTCCGTTTGAGCCGTAAACGAGATTGATATGCAGAGTCGCGCCGGCGTTATAAGAAAACGCCCTCATAAATTCCTCGACAAGCTCAAGGTCAAACTCGCCGCTCTTGCCGCTCAAATGCGCGTTAAAGACCAAAAACGGCCTGCCCGAAACGTCGAGCGCGACCTGCGCCAACGCCTCGTCCATGGGTATGACGGCGCAGGCGTATCTCCTTATGCCCTTTTTGTCGCCTAAGGCCGTCCTTACGCATTCGCCGAGGACTATCGCCACGTCCTCAACCGAGTGATGATAATCGACGTTTATGTCGCCCTTGCAGCTTATGTCGACGTCAAAGCCGCCGTGCACGCGGAACAGGTCGAGCATATGGTCAAAAAAGCCCATGCCCGTGCCGATAGCTCCCTCGCCGTTTCCGTCGAGATTGATTTTGATTGAAACGTCCGTCTCCTTAGTTTTTCTTGTCCTTTCCGCAATGCGAAAACCGTTGACAGCCATGCGCTCACCTTCCTTATTTTTTTGTTTCAAGCGTTACTATACCGCGCTATTTATATAATATATGTCATTTTTGCGACGTGTCGCCGCCGTCCTTTATTTTGTCTAAGTACCTTTTGATTTCGCCTCTTGCGAGCGCGTCGCATCTGTTGTTGTATTGGTTGTCCGAATGCCCCTTGACCTTGATAAAGACGTATTTGTGCGGATTTAGCTCCAAAAGCAGAGATTTCCAAAGGTCAAGGTTTAATATTTTCTTTTTTTCGGCGGCCGCCCAATAGTTGCGCCGCCATTCGTCTATCCAATTTTTTTCAAAGGCGTTGACGAGATACGCGCTGTCGCTGTATATTTTGAGGTTACACGGCTCCTTTAACGCTCTCAGCGCGGCGATGACCGCAAAGACCTCCATGCGGTTGTTTGTCGTTTGGTTGTTGTAGCCGCTTATTTCCTTTTCGTTGCCGTTATAGATTAATATCGCCCCGTAGCCGCCCGGCCCCGGGTTGCAGGAGCACGCGCCGTCCGTGTATATTTCAACAAGCTTCATCGGCCGCCAAGCTCCTTTGACCTTGCCGCCGCCGCCGAAACGCCCTCGGTTATGCCGTCGGCCACGCCGTTTTTTGCAAAGGCATTGAGAGCCGCCTCGGTAGTTCCGCCCTTGCTCGTCACGTCCTTTATAAGCGCGTCGAGAGGCTTATCTGACAGCGCGGCAAGCTCCGCCGCCCCTTTAAAGACAGAAACGGCAAGCCGCTTTGCCTCGTCCTCCGTCAGACCGTTTTTTACGCCGCCCTTTATGACCGCGTCGAGAAAGGTATAGACATACGCCGGCCCGCTGCCGCTGACGGCGGTCACTGCGTCAAATTTTTCCTCGGGCAGCTCGACGGTTTCGCCGAGCTTGTCAAATATGTCAAAGACAAAAGCCTTGTCGGCCGCGCTATAGTTGACAAAGGTCAACGCGCTTATGCCGCGCCCTATGACGCAGGGCGTATTCGGCATAATTCTGCAAAGCCCGACGGAGTCTCCGAAAGCTTGACGGAGCGCGGCCGTCGAAATTCCCGCCATGATAGATATGACCGACCTTGCCGCTAAGCAAGGCCTTACGCCGTCCGCGGCTTCCTTAAAGCATTGCGGCTTGACGGCAAAGAGGAGGCTCTTAGACCGCGACGCGGCCTCGCCGTTGTCGCTTGTGACGGCAAAGCCCTCGGCCTTTAGACCTTCGAGCTTTTTGGCGTCGATATCGGATACTATGACCTCGGAGGGCTTTAACACGCCGCCCGCGAGTATTCCGCGGGTTATGGCGTTTGACATGTTGCCCGCGCCGATTATACCTAATTTGTATAAAAACATATTTTTTTAACCCCGCTTTTTTATTGACATAACGCAAAAGATGTATTATAATAATGTAGTTAATTTTTTTGTAGGGGAGTGGCTCAACGGTAGAGTAGCGGTCTCCAAAACCGTAGGTTGCGTGTTCGAATCGCGTCTCCCCTGCCAACTTTATTTTGCCTTTCTATTATAAAATAATTAAGGGAAAAAAGCAACAAAAAAGGCAAGACATATTTACTAATTAAGGCAAACGCATTTTATGCGTTTGCCTTAATTTATGAAAAACGCGGCAAATGCAACCCGCGTTTCCCTTGAAACCGCGGCTTGCGGCCGCGCGCCGCGAAAATTATATTCTCTTTAGTCCCCAAATTTTGTCGGCGTATTCGACGACGCTGCGGTCGGCGGCAAAAAAGCCGGCGTTTGCGATATTCATGAGAGACATTTTATTAAAGGCCGGCCTGTCGTTATAGGCTTTGTCGAGCCTTGCCTGCGCCTGCCCGTAGGCCTCGAAGTCGGCCATGACAAAATACGGGTCGGCCTTGCCGTATACGCCTATCGTCAGGCTGTCGGCGACGTCGCGGAAGCTCACTCCGGCTATTCCCGTATTCAGCGCGTCGATGACTCTCTTTAAGTCGACGTTGTGGTTGTAATAATACGTCGGGTTATATCCCGAACGGCGCAAGTCCTCTATTTCGTCAGCGTGAAGCCCGAATATAAATATGTTTTCCGCGCCCACGTTTTCAAATATTTCAATGTTCGCGCCGTCCATAGTTCCGAGAGTCACCGCGCCGTTTATCATAAACTTCATGTTGCCGGTTCCCGACGCCTCCTTGCCGGCTACGGAAATCTGTTCGCTTACGTCGGCGGCCGGAATTATCAATTCGGCGAGCGTCACCCTGTAGTTTTCGAGAAATACGACCTTAATTTTGTCCTTTATATCCTTGTCGTTGTTTATCAAAACGCCGAGCTGATATATCAGTCTGATTATCTGCTTTGCCATGGTGTAGCTTGACGCCGCCTTAGCTCCGAAGACAAAGACGCGCGGATTGATATCCATATCGGGGTTTTCCTTTAGCTTGAGATACAAGTCAAGGATATTAAGCGCGTTTAAAAGCTGTCTTTTGTATTCGTGCAAGCGTTTTACCTGCACGTCAAATATAGCGTCCGGGTTGAGCGTAACGCCGTTTGACGACTTGACATAGGCGGCAAGCCCGACCTTGTTTTGACGCTTGATTGCCGCAAGCTCCGCCAAAACTCTCTTGTCGTTCTTATATTTTTCAAAGCCCTTAAGCTTTGACGCGTCGGTTATAAAGCCGTCGCCGATCGAGTCCTTCAAAAGCCCCGTCAGCTTTGGGTTGGCGAGCATGAGCCAGCGTCTGTGTGTGATTCCGTTGGTGACGTTGATAAAGCTCTGCGGACGCATTAGGCAGTAATCTCTAAAAACGCTTTCTTTCAAGATATTTGAATGCAGAGCCGAAACGCCGTTGACGGTGTGCGAGGCGGCGACGCAGAGGTTTGCCATATAGACGTTTCCGTTTTGAAGGATTGCGTTTCTCTCGACGGCGTTATAGTCGTTGCAAAAAAACGCGGCAAGCTCGCCTCTGAATCTGCGGTCGATTTCCTCGACTATTTGGTATATGCGCGGAAGCAGGTCTTTAAACAGCGTGCAAGGCCATTTTTCGAGAGCCTCTGCCATGACCGTATGGTTTGTGTAAGATATGGTTTGCTTGACGATATCCCACGCGTCGTCCCACGAATAGGAATATTCGTCAAGGAGAATTCTCATAAGCTCGGGAACGCAAAGCGCGGGGTGAGTGTCGTTTATGTGAATTGCGACCTTTTCGTGGAGATTGCTGAGGTAGTTATACTTCAAATGCTTTTTTATAATGCTCTGAATTGACGCCGACACAAAGAAGTATTGCTGTTTTAGCCTAAGCGACTTGCCCTCGTAGTGATTGTCGGCGGGATATAATATTTTTGAAATACTCTCGGCGTAGGATTTGTTTTCGATGGCCTTTAGATATTCGCCCTGCGAAAAGAGCTTTAGGTCAAAGTCGACCGGAGCCTTCGCGCTCCAAAGCCTGAGCGTATTGACCGCGCCGCTCAAATATCCCGACACGTTCATGTCGTATGGAACGGCGAGAACCGTCGCGCAGTCCTTGTGTCTGACAATCATCTTGCCGTCC
>JAISRB010000055.1 GCA_031273825.1 Clostridiales bacterium | reverse complement strand
TTTTGATTCAAACGGCGGTTCGTCGGCAAGCTCCCAAACGGTGAGAGAGGGCGCGTCGATAACTCTGCCGACAACGACGAGGAGCGGCTATGACTTTGACGGTTGGTTTACGTCGTCGGATTTTGACGGCACGGCTTTGACCTCGCCTTATACGCCGACGGGCAACATAACGCTATACGCCGCATGGAAAAATACCGTCACTTTCCATTCACACGGCGGCTCGTCGGTAAGCCCGCAGACGGAGAGAGCCGGCTCGTCGATAATTCTGCCGACAACGACGAGAAGCGGCTATACCTTTGACGGCTGGTTTGCGTCGTCGGCTTTTGACGGCACGGCGTTGACCTCGCCTTACACGCCGACGGGCAACATAACGCTTTACGCCGCGTGGAAAAACACGGTGACTTTCAATTCAAACGGCGGCTCGTCTATAAACTCCCAAACGGTGAGAGAGGGCGCGTCGATAACTCTGCCGACCCCGACAAGGAGCGGCTATGACTTTGACGGTTGGTTTACCTCGTCGGCTTTTGACGGCACGGCTTTGACCTCTCCTTACACCCCGACTGGCAACATAACGCTTTACGCCGCATGGAAAAATACCGTGACTTTCAATTCAAACGGCGGCTCGTCGGTAAGCTCCCAAACGGTGAGAGCAGGCTCGTCGATAACTCTGCCGACCCCGACAAGGAGCGGCTATACCTTTGACGGCTGGTTTGCGTCGTCGGCTTTTGACGGCACGGCTTTGACCTCGCCTTATACGCCGACGGGCAATATTACGCTTTACGCCGCGTGGAAAAATACCGTGACGTTCAATTCAAACGGCGGCTCGTCCGTAAGCCCGCAGACGGTGAGGGAGGGTGCGTCGGTGACTCTATCGACCCCGACGAGAGGAACCTATACCTTTGACGGTTGGTTTACCTCGTCGGCTTTTGCGGGCACGGCGTTGACCTCGCCTTATACGCCGACGGGCAATATCACGCTATACGCCGCATGGAAAAGCACCGTCACTTTTGATTCAAACGGCGGCTCGTCGGCAAGCTCACAAACGGTGAGAGCCGGCTCGTCGATAACTCTGCCGACAACGACAAAGAGCGGCTATGACTTTGACGGCTGGTTTACCTCGTCGGCTCTTACCAGCTCGGCTTTGACCTCGCCTTACACCCCGACGGGCAATATTACGCTTTACGCCAAATGGACGGCTCTCTATACCGTCGCCTTTAACGCTATGGGCGGCTCGTCGGTAAGCTCACAAACGGTGAGAGCCGGCTCGTCGATAACTCTGCCGACAACGACAAGGAGCGGCTATGCCTTTGACGGCTGGGTGACCTCGTCGAGCGGCACGGGAACGGTATTGCCTACGACCTACACCCCGACGGCGAGCATAACGCTATACGCCAAATGGACGGTTCTCTACACGGTGACGTTCAATTCAAACGGCGGCTCGTCGGTAAGCTCCCAAACGGTGAGGGCGGGCGCGTCGATAACTTTGATAACTCCGTCAAAGGCTAACAATGAATTTGACGGTTGGTTTACGTCGACGGCTCTTACCGGCACGGCGTTGACCTCGCCTTATACGCCGACGGCGAGCATAACGCTATACGCCAAATGGATGGTTCTCTACACCGTCGCCTTTGATTCTATGGGCGGCTCGGCCGTCGGCTCTCAAACGGTGAGAGCCGACAGGAGCATAGAACTGCCGCCGACGGTGAGAACCGGCTACGCCTTTGACGGGTGGTTTACGTCGTCAAACTACACGGGGACGGCGGTGACCTCGCCTTATCAACCGACGGGAAGCCTAACCCTCTACGCCAAGTGGACGGAGCTTTATACCGTCACCTTTGACTCGACGGGAGGGTCGGGAGTCGCCTCTCAAAACGTCAGAGCCGGCTCGTCGATAGCTAAGCCCGGCGACCCGAGTTGGGCAAACCGCCGCTTTGACGGGTGGTACGAGTCGTCGGCATATAGCGGTTCGGCGGTGACCTTTCCTTATACTCCTACGCGCGACATAACGCTCTACGCCAAGTGGACGTTCTATTATACCGTCATATTTGACAAAAACGGCGGGACGGGCAATATTCCCGACCAAATCGTCTATGAGGGGCAGTCGGCCTCGTTGCCGACGCACCCGACAAAGACGTCAAGCGTCTTTTTAGGGTGGGGGTTGACGTCCTCCGCCGATTATCCGGAGCTTTTCCCGTGGGTTCCTACGGGTACGGCGTCGCAAAAGACGCTTTATGCGAGGTGGGCGACGGAGACCGAGTTTAAGAGTACGACTTATTACGCTAACGCGATGGCCAACAGCGTGTTCAGCAAAAACGTCCGCGTCGTCGATATAGCTATGCTCGGAGCGCACGACGCGTTTACTCACAGCATTTCAAAGGACAGCCCGTGGAATCCTGTTGATCCGAATTATCTCGATAATAAAAATAATATCTTTTTTAAATGGTTTGAGGGCACGGTAAAGTCACAGACGACGACGTATTCAAAGGCTCAAAGCCTCGGCGCGTATGACTTAGCCGGAAACGGCGTCAGACTCTTTGACGTGCGGCTGGTTTATACGAACGGAACGTGGTATACCGAGCACGGGCTTATCTCTGATACCTTTGAGTCTTATCTCAAAGGCGTATTGCAGTTTATGTCTAACTACCCGAGAGAGCTGATAGTGCTCGACATACAGAGAATCTATACCAACGGCTCAAATCTCAGCGCGCTATATAGCTTTATCTCCGGAGTCTCGTACAACGGCAGAACGCTCTTTGACTACATTCCGTATAACGTCTCGTCAAAGCCGCTCGGGTCTCTGACCTACGGCGACGCGGTGACCGACAAGGCGGGAGCGGTGCTGCTAATCGCCGGCTACAGCAATTTGAAGGCCTATGACAGAAACGCCGGCGTCAGAGCCGCTTGGGCTAACACCGACAATATGAATACGTTGGTCAATGCTATAAACACCGAATACAACACGGTCAACAACAATTTTGCGTCGTATTCAAATCTTTTCCGCATAAATCAGGCGCAGCGTACTCCGCAAATTAGCTGGACGGACGTAATGGGCGGTGTTTTCGGCAGTAGCTATTCGTTGCTCGAGATGGGTACGGATACCAACAACGCGCTGTTAAATCAAGCTAACCTGACCAACGGAACATGGTTTAACGTTCTGCCGGTGATGTGGGTTGACGCGGTGGGCGGGGCGGCTTTCCACGCCGGCGTCATGCCCGTCATTCACAAATCAAATTTAAAGAAAAGCAACAACGCGTAAAAACGTCAAAAAACGCAATCGGCTTTTAGTTTTGTCACGGGTTTTGTAAAGTTGTGTATTGACAAGCGTCGATTTTGGTGATATAATATAAACGATGGGGTAATAGACCGTATGAGAGAAAAAGTGAAATTTGCCGATAAAAGAAAAGTCGCGCTCATATTGGCGGCGGCGTTCTTGTCGTTAATGGCGGCAGGCGCTTATTTTGTCGGGGAAAAAAGCCCGTTCGGCGGCGGCGTTTCTTATGCGGCGGAGGTTTATACCGTCTCGTTTGACAGCAACGGCGGCTCGCCCGTCGAGCCGGTCAGCGTCGGCGCGGGAACGTCAATCTTGTTGCCTACGATTTATAGACCGGGCTACATATTTGAGGGGTGGTTTGCCGCCCCCGACCTTAGCGGAACGGCCGAGGATTGGTTTTTTATACCCGATAAGAGCGTCACGCTTTATGCCAAATTTGTCAATTCATACGCGGTCGGTCTTTATATAGGCGGGGCTTTGACTGCAACAATAGTCGTACCTATAGGCGAATCTGCCGATTTGCCCCTCGTCAGCGGCGACTCTATTATCGAGGGGTGGTTTACCGACCCGGCTTGCTTAGGCTTAGCCGTAAGGTTGCCTTATAAGCCGTCAAAGGATATCAGGCTTTATGCCAAGCTTGCCCAAAAAAGCACGGTCACCTTTGTCGACCCCCTCGACGGAACCTTTTATATGAATGTTTCCGCCGAGTCTGCGTTTATGTTGCCGAAGCTTCAAAAGGACGGCTACATATTTGACGGCTGGTATACCGACGCGGGCTTTGCCAACAAGGCCTTGTGGAATTACACGGCGGCAAACGACATAACGCTATATGCAAAATGGTATCAACGGTGTACTATAACCTTTAAAGACGGCGACGTTGCCGTCGACTCGATTGCTACGACCGTCGGAACGTCGATATTGCTGTCGAACGTTTTGTCGGGCAATTCCGATTTTGAGGGGTGGTTTTCGTCTCAAAGCTTTGAGGGCGTTCCGGCCTACGGTCTCGACTTTTATATAGCGTGGGGCGACGCGGTTTTTTATGCCAAACGGACGGCTCCGCTCTATATCGTCGCCCTTGATTTTATGAACGGGTCGCCGATATCCTCTCAATCGGTCAGAGCCGGCGGCAGCATAGAGCTGCCGACGCCGGTGAGAACCGGCTACGCCTTTGACGGGTGGTTTACCGGTCAAGACGGCGGCGGCTCAAAGATAAACTCGCCATACACCCCGACGGGAAGCATAACCCTCTACGCCAAGTGGACGGAGCTTTATACCGTCACCTTTGACTCGACGGGAGGGTCGGGAGTCGCCTCTCAAAATGTCAGAGCCGGCTCGTCGATAGCTAAGCCCGACAACCCGGTTTTGGCAAGCTACCGCTTTGACGGGTGGTATGAGTCGTCAAGCTATAGCGGCTCCGAGGTGACCTTTCCTTATACTCCTACGGGCGACATAACGCTCTACGCCAAGTGGACGTTCTATTATACCGTCATATTTGACAAAAACGGCGGCGCGGGCGATATTCCTAACCAAACCGTCTACGCGGGGCAGTCGGCCTCGCTGCCGACGCACCCGACAAAGACCTCAAGCCTGTTTTTGGGGTGGGTCGAGTCAACCTCCGATGCTTATCCGATTCTTTTCCCGTGGACTCCGACAGGAACGGCGTCGCAAAAGACGCTCTACGCAAGGTGGGTGACGGAGACGGGCTTTACTGCGACGGACACGGACTACTACTCTAATATTATGGCAAACAGCATATTCAACAAAAATATCAGGGTAGTCGATATAGCCATGCTGGGAGCGCACGACGCGTTTACTCATAATATTGCGAGCGGCAATCAGTGGAATCCGGTTGACCCGAATTTTCTTCAATACGGGAGTAGTTTCGGGGCATTTGAAGGCACGGTAAAAAGTGTTACGGCGAGGCTTTCAAAAGCTCAAAGCCTCGGCGCGTCCGACTTAGCCAAAAACGGCGTAAGGCTCTATGACGTGCGGCTGGTTCATTCAAACGGAGTATGGTATACCGAGCACGGGCTTATCTCAAGCACCTTTGAGTCTTATCTGAGAGACGCATTGCAGTTTATGTATGATCACCCGAGAGAGCTGATAGTCTTTGACATACAAAGGGTTTACACCAACGGCTCGAGCCTGCAGGCATTGTATAACTTTATCGACAGCGTCAAGCATGAGGCCGGCGGCAGATCGCTCTTTGACTACGTTCCTTATAACGCCTCGACCAAACCGCTCGGGTCTCTGACCTACGGCGACGCGGTGACCGACAAGGCGGGAGCGGTGGTGCTGATGGCCGATTCCGAGGACGGCGAGGACGGCTTTGATAACATCATCAATAACAGCAAGGTATATCACAGAAATGGCGGCAACGTCATAGCACCGTGGGCAAACACCGACGATATAAATACCTTGATGACCTATATAGATACCCAATACAACAGCGATTTTTCGTCGCATTCAAATCGTTTGCGCATAAATCAGGCGCAGCGCACGCCGCAATTTAGCTACAGTAACCCGGCAAGCTTGATTGCACTTCTCAGCGGCGAGACACTGCTCCAAAAGGGTAAGGCTAGCAACGACGTACTCATCACTCAACCAAACCTCATCAACGGAAATTGGTTTAACGTCCTGCCCGTAATGTGGGTTGACAACGTCGGCGAGACTGCGTTCCATGCCGCCGTAATGCCCGTCGTTCATAAGTCAAATATAACAAAAAGCAAAAACGCCTAAGAATGCAACGATATCGCACACAACATAAAACACAACGGAATCGTAGGGGCGGACGCCCCCGGCCGCCCGCAGACAGCGGCAATGCACATAAACAATCCGTGACGCACGTAAAACAACGACAACGTACATAAACAATACGGCATACACAAATTCGGGGAACGACGGGCGGCCGAGGGCGTCCGCCCCTACAACAAGTACGATATATCAGATAGCTATATAGACAGAAAACGGCAAAACAAAAGAGGTAATCGGAAAACAAACGAAATATTAAGCAAACAAACGAAAAATCCTCAAACAAACAAACGAAAAAACACCCCCAAAAAAACTTATGAAAAAACAAACGAGGTAAAGTCAAATCAAAAAAAATAGAATCGAAAAAGGAGAGACTAAATGAAAAAGGTAACAAAATTAGTTTTGGCGGCCGTGTTGCTGACCTGCTTTGCGCTTGCAGCGGCGGGTTGCGATTGGACGTGGACTAAAAAGAAGCCGACGGTTTACAAAATCGAGTTTATCGTCGAAAACGAGGTCTACGACACAGTCGAGACCGCGGGCAATGAGGAAATAAAATTGCCGACTACGCCCGGAGCGGTATACGGCAATTTTATCGGCTGGTATATCAACGGCAACATAAGCACTCCGTTTGACGCGAGCGTTTATAAGACGTCGGCGTTGACCTCCGACCTAAGGGTTTACGCTAAGTTTAACTACAACCTGACCTATGAATACGGCTCGGGAACGCACAAGGTCGCCTATGTCTCGGGCGCTGCAATCACGCCGTGGTCTCCGCCTGCCCGTGACGATTTGGCGTTTTATTATTGGTATGAGACCGACGAGACCCAACCTTATACCGACGTTATGCCGGCGAGAAATCTCATACTTAGAGCCAAATGGGGCGCGTTTGACCAATATCCCGTCAGATTTTACGCCGAAAACAAGCTTGTATCAACCTATATGACCTCCGGCAGAGAGACAATTCCGCTGCCAAATTTGCAAGCAACCGCGGACTCCGGCGAGTTTGTCGGGTGGTATTATGACGAGGACGTTTGGACAGTACCGTTTTACGGCACGGAATACGTTTCGGCGCGTCTGACTAAGGCCGTCAACGTATACGCAAAATTTGACTATTACCTCAAATACGCGAGCGAGGGCGAGATAGTCGCCCAAAACAGCTACGCCGTCGGAGCGGCGACGACGTCGATCTCTTATATTCCTTATTCTTATAGACACGTGTTTGAATATTGGTACGAGGCCGACGGTCCGGACACGGTTCCTTATCAATTCGGAACGGCGATGCCGTCTCACAACGTCACGCTGAACGCAAAATATTCGGCGCAAGACATGATTATAATCAATCAGATATACGGCGTGGCCGACAAGACGGACGCTATGGGCTCACACTCCTTTATCGAGCTTTATAACCCTAACGACGTAGCCGTCTCGATAGCCGGCTGGTCTGTGCAGGCGGCAAGCAGCGGAACCGAGTGGCAGATGATCGAGCTTTTCGGGAGTATTCCGGCGAGGACCTCCTTCCTTATAAGACTGACCGATTACGCCAACACCGGCATGGCCGACCCGGCAAATTTGAGAATAACCGAGGCCGACCTCAACTGGAGCGGCATAACCCTACAAAACAAGTCGGTCAAGGTCGTTTTGATGACTAACACCGAGGTTTTGACCGTCGAGAATCCTTTTAATATCGACGGAGAGGGCGCAAAGGCCTACGGCTATATAGATATGCTCGCCGCCAAGGGCACGGGCAAAAACGACAGCATAGACGCCTTTGAGGGCGCGGCCGCGCCTTCCGGTCAGTCAAAGCAAAAGGCCTTGAGGCGCATAGACTTCGCCGACACCGACGACAACGCCGTAGACGCGGAATTTATCGACTGGTCGTCTGCGGACGTAGGCAAATACCGCCCGAGAAGCCTCGCAGACGGAGCATGGACGGAGATATTTGACACGCCGCCTTATTCGATAACGGCGGGAATACTTCCGATAATCTATATAACCACCGACGGAAACGTTCCGATTCCGCCTAAGACAAGCGACGCGGACAACGACGACTATACGCTTTCGAGCTTCAAATTTGTCGAGGACGAATACGTCTATTTTGACGGAAAGGTCGGAGGCATAAGAGTAAGAGGCAACACCACCGCAAGCAGGGCAAAAAAGCCTTATCGCATCAAGTTTGACACCAAGACCTCCTTCTTTGGCAGCGAGGCCTTTAAGAGCTGGGTGCTTTTGGCGTCCGCGCTCGACGCGGCGGTCGTCAGAGACTACGCCGCGCTTAGCCTTGCCGAAAAGCTCGAGACGCAAAGCACGGGCAGAATAGGCTACCACGTCGAGGTGTTTATCAACGGTGTTTATCAGGGCATATATATGCTGACGGATCAGATTCAGGAGCAGAGACTGGGAATAGAGATGGACGAGGACGAGATAGCCGAGGGCGGCTCGATGTACGAGCCGACGTTTGACCCGGCGGACCGGAGCGACTTTGCCTTCCTCGTCGAGCTTGACGCGACGGCGGCCGATCCGTTCGCGCAAAATCCTTCTACCGGAGCGTTCTATTTTAACTACTACAACGCGGCAACCTACGACGCGACGTTTACGCTTAGCACCATGAACGGCTACGTCGTCGCCAAGGTGGCATACCCGAGCATTGACGAGCACGGCCTGACGGAGACGCAGTTTAAGTATATATATTCTTACGTTCAGTATATAGACTATCTCATGCGCCACCCTTATGATCCGGAGGTCTGGGCTAAGCTTAACGAGCTTGTCGATATGGATTCGTTTATAGACTACTATCTCATTCAAGAGTGGCTTATGAATTGCGACGTTTACGGCAAGAGCGTGTTTATGAGCAAGAGCGCGGACGGAAAGCTAAAAATGGGGCCGGTCTGGGATATCGACTGGTCGGTAGGCGGTCCTTTCGATATGTTTGTCGCCGAATATAAGGGTTCGACAAATCCGGGACTCTGGAGCTATAACTCGGTCGTCAACCCTAGCGAGAGCCCGGACAACGCCTCGTATACGTGGATATCGACGAGAAACTGGTTTGCAAAGATGCTCGAGTTTGAGGATTTCCGCACCCTTATGAAGGCGAGATGGGAGAACCTGTTACACGACGTGTTCGAGGAGCACATAGTCTTTTTGCAAGAATATCAGGCGCACATAATGGATGCCGCGCTTGCCAACGAGACGTTGTGGTTTAACACGCTGACGGGGCTTAATTTAGATGAGCTTACCGAGGGAAATAAATTGACGTTTGTCAATCATTACGCCTATATGATAAACTTCCTGACGCAGCGTCTGCTCGTTATGAACGATATGATCATGGACACCGAAAATTATTTTAGCTGGATAAAGAACGCTTATATAGACTATAGAAGCACCGATTGGCAGGCAACGTCCGGCGTTGTAGCCGGTTGGACGCAGATCGACGTAAACGTATGGGACGGGACCGATCCTTATCATACTTATGATAACGCCGTAGAAGCGTTTTTGGAATGGGGAGCGGACCATTATAGGGATCACCTGGCGTAGTAAAACCCGGCAAACAAAACAAAAAAAACAAGGGGGAAGGCTTTCGGCAAGAAGGCCTTCTCCCTTATTTTTTTTTAAAGAATAAGCTCAAACGTCAAAAAAACTTCCTCTTTCGTTCTGTTTCAGAACGCCGATTTTGAAGTCTCCGCGCTCATAAAAGCCGTTTTCGGCGAGCTTTTTTGCGACGGTTTCAAAGGCAAGCTCGGGAAGATTGTTTTCCTCGCTGAGGTGGGCGAGGAGGAGATTTGACGTGCGGCGCGTGATTATTTTTGACAAAAGCTCGGCGGAGCTTGCGTTGCTGAGGTGGCCGCGGCCGCCGAGAATGCGCTCCTTTAGCCGTTTGGGATAGCCGCCGTTTATCAGCAAGCTTTCGTCGTGGTTGGCCTCGACGACGATGCAATCACTGTCTTTCATGGCCTCGATTATGTTGTCGGCGGCAAAGCCCACGTCTGTGGCGACGCTCAGAGTTTTGTTCTTTGACGATATTCTGTAGCCCAAGGGGTAGACCGCGTCGTGGGGAATTTTGAAGGGCGTTATGCTGAGGTCGGCAAAGTCAAAGGCTTGCTCCGAGATTTTTTTTAGCTCGAGTCCTTGAAATTTGCCGCCTATTATCGGCGCGGCAAAGGTATGGACAAAAATCGGAATGCCGCTGCCGCGAAAGCCGCTAAGCCCCGTTATATGGTCGTTGTGCTCGTGCGTTATGATGACGCCGTCAAGCTCATAAAGCCTCACGTCGATATCGCTCAGCCGTCTTTTGATTTCGGCGAAGGAAAGCCCCGCGTCTATCAAAATTTTGGCCTTATCAGACTGCAAATATACGCAGTTTCCTTTGCTTCCGCTCCCTAACGGACATACCTTTAGCATCAAAAGAAAGCCCTTTTTTGTTGATGACAATATCATACTACATCGCGGCAAAAAAAGCAAATTATTTCGGGGCGGCGAATAGTGAATAGGTAGCGGTCAGCGGCGGTGAATATAGGCTTGTTGCTTATAACCCCTTGACTAAAAAAATGCGGCGTTGTATAATATATAAGCAAGCGTTGCTTTGCGGGCGGCCGGGGGCGTCCGCCCCTACAACGGGTGTGTGACGGCAAACCGCGCAATTCACTAACTACCGCCGCCGCTCACTGCTCACTGCTCACTGACCACGGCTCACTGACCACCGCTCACTGACCACTGACCACGGCTCACTGACCGCCGCTCACTGCTCACCGCTCACTGACCACCGCTCACTGACGACCGCTCACTGACGACCACTGACCACGGCTCACTGACCACGGCTCACTGACCGCTGCTCGCTAAAACTCATATAATGATAAAAAGGAGTTTTTATTATGAGCGGCATTATAAACCCAAAGGACGTAATAAACGGCGTTTATCGGGCGGTCGGGGAATTCAAAAAGCGCGGATTTGAGACGGGCTGTATAGGCAAAACCGCGCTCGGGTGCGCGATTCCCTATATAAAAAAGGGAGACGAAGCTTACGGCAAGGCCTTGATATTCGGGGCGATTCACGCGCGCGAATATATAACCGCGCCGCTTGCAGTCAAAATGGCGGAGGAATACGACGGCAAAAGCGCGATATATTTTGTTCCGCTGGTCAACGTCGACGGCGTCGCGCTGTGCGTATTCGGGCTTGACGCGCTCGACTTTTTGATTGACGGCGGCTTTATTCAAAGCCTTATTGCAGGCGAGAAGGACGCGATAAAGCAAAGACTGTTAAGGATAAACGGCGGCCCGGACTTTAGCCTCTGGAAGGCGAATATCAACGCCGTAGACCTCAACGTAAACTTTGACGCCGATTGGGGAACGGGGACTCAAAACGTCACGGTTCCGTCTCCGTCAAACTATATCGGCGAATATCCGGAAAGTCAGACGGAAACACGCGCCCTCACCGATTTCACGGCTAAGCTCGGCTTTGATATCGCGCTGTGCTATCACTGCAAGGGCGAGGTAATCTATTACGGCTACAAAAACAACACGCCTTGCCCCGCGGGCGCGGAGCTGTATTCTAAGGTCACGGGCTATCGGCTTTCTTGGAGCGCGGGGAGCGCGGGCGGCTATAAGGATTGGTTTACCATGACCTACGACCGTTTGAGCCTGACCTTTGAGGTCGGCGCGGAAAACAAGACCTACGCGGAGCTGAACGGCGATTTTGACGCTATTTGGCAGAGAAACTCAGGCGTGACAGAGGTCACTGACTACATTTTGAGAGGAGGACGACGTGGACGCTTCGGATAATTTTGACAACGGAGAATATTTTATGAGAAAAGCCCTCGCCGAGGCAAAAAAGGCCTATAAAGCAGGCGAGGTGCCGGTAGGCGCGGTCATAGTAAAAAACGGCGAAATAATCGCCTCCGCGCACAACTCCATAGAAAAAAACCGCAGCGTGCTCTGCCACGCCGAAACCGCCGCCATAAAAAAAGCCGAAAAAATTCTCGGCGATTGGCGGCTTGACGGTTGCGACCTCTATGTGACGCTTGAGCCTTGCCCTATGTGCGCGGGCGCGATTGTTCAGTCGAGAATAAGAAATTTATATTACGCCGTAGCCGACGACAAGGCGTCGAGCCGCGAAATATTGGAGGGCGGAGGCTACAATCACAAGACGCGGTGTTTTGAGGGTTTGCTTAGCGGGGAGTGTCTCGGGCTGCTCCAAGCCTTTTTTAGAGAGAGGAGAAAAAGCGTCAAATAACGCCGTTACCGGTTTTGATTCGGGGCGGCCGGCTTGTGTCCGACGTCGCGCCCCGTCACAATTTTTATGCGGCTAACCTTAAATTTTTTAAATTTTTTTAAATTTTTTGTCGTTATTCCTTGAAAAAAATCGAAGTAAATAGTATAATTATTTAGCTATGTTAAAAATTGATGAATTATGGTCACGGGCTCTCGAAACGATGTCGGCCTCTATGTCGCAGGTCAGTTATGACGTTTGGATAAAAACGTTAATTCCGCTATGCGTCGCCGACGACAAGCTCATTTTGATTACGCCGTCAAAATCCTCGCAGGTGCTGATAAACAAAAATTATATCGGCGACATACGCTCCGCGCTAATCAAGGCGGGCGAAAGCGTAATTTATAATTCAGATTTAAAGGCCGACGCTGATTTTTGCGTTTCCGACGTCGAAATCATCGTTGACGACGAAAAGGAGCGTTATATCGATAAGGCGCACTCGGGCGAAGCCGAGCTGATAGCCGCCGCCGTCGAAAAAAAAGAGGAGAACGGCACGTTTTTTGTGCCTAAATATACCTTTGACAATTTTGTAGTCGCCGAATCAAACAGATACGTCGCCGCCGCCGCAAGGGCGGTCGCCGAAGATCCGGGAAAGAAATATAATCCGCTGTTTATATACGGAGGCGTGGGACTCGGCAAGACGCACATAATGCACGCCATCGGAAACTATCTGCGCGAAAAAAATCCGTCGCTAAAGATAACCTGCGTTCCGACCGAGAAGTTTACCAACGAGCTTATAGATTCCATAAGGAACAACAAGGACAGCCGCGAATTCCGCGAAAAATATAGGAGCGCGGACGTGCTGATGATGGACGACATTCAGTTTTTGTCGGGAAAGGCGGGAACGCAGGACGCGGTATTCCACACCTTTAACGACCTCTACCAAAACGGCAAGCAGATAATTATGACCTCGGACAAGCCGCCAAAGGAGATTTCTCACCTTGAGGAACGCCTGCGTTCGCGGTTTTTGTCGGGGCTTATCGCCGACATCCAGCCGCCCGACCTCGAGACGAGAGTGGCGATATTAAAGAAAAAAGCCCTGCAGGAAAAATATAACGTAGACCCCGTCGTCATAAACTTTATCGCCGAAAAGGTCGACAGCAACATAAGAGAAATGGAGGGGCTGCTGTCGCGCGTCGTCTTTTATTCGACGCTCGTAGGCAGACCGGCAAACAGCCTGACGCTTGCCGGCGAGGCCTTAAAGGACTACGTCGACGTAAAAAAAGAGAGCCTGACGGCATACGACATTATCGACGCCTGCTGCAGCCGCTACAACATAACAAAAAGCGACATAACCGGCAAAAAGAAAAATAAGGAGGTCGTCGAGCCGCGGCAGATAGCCATATATCTCATAACCGAAATGCTGTCTCTGCCCCTCGTCTCGATAGGACAGCTATTCGGGGGACGCGACCACACGACGGTCATACACGCCCGCGACAAAATCGCCGAAAAAATCAAGACCGACGCAAAGATAAAGGCCAAGGTCATAGACGTTCAGACCTACATAAACGAGGTAAAACGATAAAAATCAAAAAAACGCAAAAAAGCGCGAAGCGCGGGCTGCCACCCGCGCTTTTTTAATACTCTTTAAGGCGCATAAAATTTTAAAGGCTTTCTCATACTATTATCGCTTACGCATATTCGGTCGCGCTTAAAGCCCTATTTAGGTCGGGGCGAGCGCATGAAAATGCGTTTGACCCGTCTTTAGGCGAGACGGACAATAAAACTGATAAAAAGGCGCGGTCATATGATTATAGAGATAGACGGGTTAAGGGCGAGGTTAGAGGAAGCCTTTCATCGGACGGACGATTTGAATTTTAAGGAATTTTACGCGGGCGGCAAGCCCGTGTGTATTTGCTATATAGACGGGCTTATAGACAAGCTGAGCGTCGAAAGAAACGTCATCGACGCGTTGATAAAAAGCCGTCTGCAGGGCGGCGCGGACAACAACGCCGACGGACAAGGTCAAGGCAAAACGGGCGAAGCCGTGACTTCGTATTTTGACGTATTAAAGGCGCATATAAGCGCGGCCGACGAGACGGCGACCGAGACTGATTTTGAAAAGCTGGTCAAAAAAATCGCCGACGGAGACGTCGCGCTTTTTATCGGGGGGGCGGGCGAATATTATCTGTTTTCTATCAGGAGCAATCCGTCGAGAGCCATAAGCGAGCCGCCCACGTCTACGGTTTTAAAAGGGCCGAGAGAGGGCTTTACCGAGGACATGAAAATCAACACCGCCCTCCTTAGAAAGCGGCTAAGAAGCCGCGATTTTGTCGTCGAGACAATCAAGGTGGGGAGGTATACCTCTACGGGCGTTTCACTCGTCTATATATCGAGCATAGCCGACCCGAATATCGTCGAAAAGGTCAGAAAAAGGCTCAAAGAAATCGACGTCGACGGCGTTATAGACTCGTCATATTTGGCGGAATTTCTGAAGGAACGCAAGTATAGCATGTTAAAGCAAATCGGAGTCAGTGAAAAGCCCGACATAGTGACGGCAAAGCTGCTCGAAGGGCGCGTGGCGGTAGTCTCCGACGGCTCGCCTATAGTCCTTACTATACCCTTTATTTTGATTGAGGACTTGCAGGACAGCGCGGACTACTACAAAAACGACGCGCGTTCGTTTTTTATCAGAATGATAAGAATTATAGGCGAAATACTTGCCTTGCTTTTGCCGGGCTTTTATGTAGCGGTTTTGACGCGGCACTATCAGCTGCTGCCTATGAATTTTTTGATATCGGTGATAAATTCGGTCAACGAGCTGCCGTTTACCGTCGAGATAGAAATGATATTCGTCCTGCTTATTTTTGAAATTCTCAACGAGGCAAGCGTCAGAATGCCGCGCTATATAGGCATGTCGCTGTCTCTTATCGGCGCGATAATTTTGGGCGACACCGCCGTCAAGGCCGGGCTTATAAGCTCGCCTACGGTTTTGATTGCGGCTATGTCTAATATCGGAATATATTGCATACCCGACGAGATAAGCTCGTTTAGCATATTTCGTCTGGCGTTGGTGCTGGCATCGTCGCTTTTCGGGTTTTTCGGGCTGATACTTTGCGCGCTTGCAATGACCGCCTATATGCTGACCTACGACAGCTACGGCGCGCCGTATCTCGCTCCGTTCGCGCCCTATATAAGAGAGGACATAAAGGATTCGATAGACAAGCAGAGCCTCCTCAATCTCAAAAAACGGCCCGAGTCTATACCGCATCAAAACGATATAAGAATGAAATAGGGCGGCGCGGCTTTTGGTTGCCGCAAATAAAATGTCAAAAACAAAAACGGCGGGAGAGAACAATGAACGGAATTTATAAGAGGCAATTTGCCATATTGATATTTTTTGCCGGCGTCGTCTTTAAGCTTGCGTTTTTGCCGGCTTACCTTACGGAAATTGTCGCAAACGACAATATTTTTGCCGTAGCCGTCTATCTTTTATTTGATTTTTTATGCCTCTTTTTGATTTATTATATAGCCAAAAACCGCGTCATAGAAAAGCTTCCGCACAACCTGCGGGCGGGGATAATGCTCGCGCTTTTTGCCCTGTTCGCGCTGAAATTCGCCGTAATGTCGGGCGAGGTTTCTTATTGCATAAGCTCTAATCTTTTTAAGGACGGTCACGTCGTTTTTGTCTATGCGGCTATCGGCGCGCTTACAAGCTATATAGCCGTCAAGGGCGGCGGCGTTTTGGCAAAAATGGGCGAAATCTTTGTCGTAGCCGTCGTCGTCTGTCTTGCGATAAACCTTGTCACCGTCGAGTCGGACGTAAATTTTATGTATAATCTTCCGTTTTTTGCGACGGACGGAAAATCGTTTTTTTCCGCGCTTGATAAATATTATATGTGGACGGGCGACTTTTTGCCGCTGATAGTTTTTACTATAACCGACGGCAAAAAAAAGAGCAAGACTATGCCGCTCATGATAGCCCTGACCGCCGTGACGGTGATAGCCCACTACGCGTTTTTGAACGCCGTATTCAAGTCGGGCGCGGCAAAGACCGACAACCTCCTGGTCGCGCTCGGAACCTTTAATATAGGCAATATTTTGGTCGGCAGAACCGACGCGCTGTCCTTGACCGTGTGGTTTATCATGGCGGTGATAAATCTCGCGCTGACGCTTTTGGCGGCGACGGAAAGCGCGTCATATTTTTTGAAGGACAGACGGATAGGCACGGCGGCGGTCAACGTCTTTACGGTTCTTTTGTATATTTTTGGCTTAAAGAACGTAAGTAAGCTCTTTGACCTGTCGACCGGGGCAATCAGATATTTTGTGCTTGCTGTCGGTACGCTCGCGCCGATCGTCATAATAGTCTGCCATACCTTGCAAAAACGGTCGGTAAGACGCGCCTTGGAGGCGCGGAAAAGATTATAAAAGGCGCGTTGTAGAAGCGCGGAAAAAGTTATAAACAGCGCGATATAGAGCCGCGCAAAGCGATATGACAGACGCGCTATATAGGCATAAAAAAACGACCTAAAAACGCAAAAAGAGAGGCAAAAGAAATGCGCAATATTAAGGGAAAAAAGAAGGTTTTGATATTGTTTTTGACGCTTTCGGTATTCGTCTTATTGAGCGCGAATATAAAAAACGTCGGTCTGAACAAGCGGGCCTTAGTCGTCGGTCTCGGGATAGACAGAGAGGGAGACGAATACGAATTGACGGCGCAGACCTTTATGGCCAAGCGTGTTTCCGATTCGTCGCCGGGCAACGGTCAAGCTCTGACCGTCGGCGCAAAGGGCAAAAGCGTCGATAAGGCCGTGGCGGCTCTCAACGTCAAGACGGGAAAAACTCTGTCGTTTGCTCTGTGCTACGTCGTCATAATAGGCGGCGAAACGGCAAAAAACGGCGTCGCCGACGCGCTTGATTTTCTCATAAACAAGTCGGATATAGCAAGCAATTCGATGATGCTCTTTACCAAAGAAAAGGCCAAGGACGCGATGGATATAAATTCCCCGATAAATCAAAGCGGCATGATGCTTTTGCACGACATGCTGTCCGACAAGCAGTCAAAGTCGTATTCGGTAAAGACGATAAAGGATTTCAACGCCGATTACTATTCGAGAAGCCGCGCCTCGTTTGTTCCCGTCCTAGACAAAATCGACGGCGAAAAAAGCGGAGGCATAGCGCAAGACGGCGGCGGCGAAAGCGGGAGCGGCGAAAAGAGCGGAGGAGAACAAAAAAATCAATATTACGGAATAACCGAGACGGCGGTTTTTAAGGACGGCGCGTATGCTTTTTTGCTCGATAGGGACGAAACGCTCTATCTGAATTTTCTTGAGAGGAATAACACGAGGGGCGTTTTTACCGCGGAATTTGACGACGGCAAAAACGTCACCTTTGAGACCGACCGCAAGAGACTAAAAACCAAATACGACCTTAACGGACCGTCGTTTACCGCAGAAATCAAGGTTTTGTTGACGGTGTGCGAGATAACCCGCGACGACGGGCGGCCGGCCGCCCAAAATCAAACCCAAAGGGTGGCTCTGACCGACAACGAGCGGCGGACGGTCGCCGACAAGATAAAAAACGGCGTATACAAAACCCTGCAAAAATGCAAGGAAAACAAAACCGACGTACTCTTTTTGAACGACAATTTTTATCAGCGGTTCGGAAAAAAATGGACGGCTCAAGCCGGTGAAAACTACCTCGATATGATAGATATAAAAATCAACGTCACCGTAAACGCCGTATAATATAACGGAATCGTAGGGATCGCCCGAAAACGCCGGGTTCGCGCGTAGCTGTATATATACACAAAACATTAAAAACGCCGAGGGTATTGCTTTAGGCGTTTTTTTGTGTTATAATATAATAAAATAAGACTACGGCGCGTTGCGGGTTAGCGTCAACACGCTATAAAACACGGAGCTTAAAATTATGAAAAAAACCGCGCAAAAAAACGCCGAATCAAAAAAGACCCCGGGGCTAAAGGGCTTGACGGTAGCCCTCGGTTGTCTGCTTGCTTTTATGGCGTTTATCTTTGTCATAAGACAGAGCGTCGCAGCCGTCGAATGGATTACCATGAACATTACGCGGCATTACGTTTATGCCGTCGGCTCGCTCACCGAGCTTTTGCCTTTCTCAATATTTGAGTGGGGAGTCGTAGCCGCCGTAGCCGCGGCTATAATACTGCCCGTAGCCGGAGTAGTCGGGCTAAAAAAGAAAAAATACAGACGGGTTTTGAGAGGCTTTTTGGTGACGGCGGTGACGTTTGTCACCGTTGCCGATTTGGCTCTCTTTACGGGAGGAATGGGATATTTCCGCGCTCCGATCGCGCTCCCGATTTACGGCGATTTTGACGAACGCTACGGCGCGGAGGCCGTCGAAAGGGTCGGCGAAAGCTTTTTGTATGATTTTAAGGTATTGCGCGACAAGCTGTATGACGACGGCGGCAACCTCATAGAGCCGTATACCTTTGACGAAATAAACGGCCTTTTGAAGGAGGAATATAAGAGATTAGACGAAAACTATTTCTTTGCCTATACGCCGCCTGTAAAGTGCATGGTCAACGATTGGTTTATGTCGTGGGTGGGAACCGCCGGCGTCGCGGCGGCTATAACAAGCGAGGCAAATATAGCCCCGTATAACCTTGACAATCCTACATATTTGCCCGTTCTTATGGCGCACGAGCTTGCCCACGTCAAGGGTATTGTACGGGAAAACGAGGCCGATCTCACGGCGTGCTATCTTTTGATTACCTCCGAAAACGAATATCTGCGCTATTGCGGATATAGAAGATATTTGTACTGCTTAGGAGACGCTTTGAATGTAAGCCATAGCTCCGATCCGACGGTTTCGTCTGACTTTTGGTCAAAGCTGTATAAGATTGCAAACGGAGAAGGACAAGCCGCGAGCGCGAATACGGACGGCGCGGCAACCGTTGTCACAACAACAACTATGACCGCCGCCGAATATGCGGAATATGTGGAATATTCCGATACCTCCTACGATTCATATTCCGAGCTTTCTTTCTTTGACAAGCTAAAAGATCTTTTCTCCGACGTCGGACGATTGATGAGCGATACTTTTTATAGCGTTTATGGCTTTATCAACGGTCAACCGGCCGGTAAGGATCTTTATAAAAACCCTTACGGCATGATTTATACGGGAAAATTTGAAAACTATTTTGTCGACGCGGCGGGCAGAAACGTTCCGGGAACGGGAACCGAGATAGTCAAGCCGATATATTCCGATATGCATAAATTGTTTTTTTCTCTCTACGAGAGCCGTCCTTCGTGGCTGACCGACAACGTCGTTCAAGAGCCGGGCGGCGATACGCCGCCGTCTATAAATTCGGTGTATGTGTATATCTTTGACGATGACGGAAAAATGCGCAGGTTTTTTGCAAGATGGCAATTGAGCGGCGGGACAACAACTATCGTTGAGAACGACGAGAGGCAATACGTTGTCGGGGGAGGAAACAGTAGTCAATATATTGAAAAAGACGGACAAAGGTTTGAAATACACGTTGACATTGACGCCGACGCGTTGAATGCGGAAAAGTATTTTGTGCGGTACGGCTATATAGAAAGCGACGACGGAAGCCAAACCGCGGTTTACGCCCCTAATAGCCGTCTCACCGGCGCAAAGACCGGCTATGTCTTAAACGGAATGGGCGAGCTGTCTGATATAAAGGTCTGTACGGTCGGCGGCTTGGAAACGGACGGCGTTATAGGCTTCAATTATGACAACGCGGCGAATACGATTTTTGACAGCGTATTTTCAATCTCTTGGATTTATGAAACCGCGCCCGAGGGCTACGTTCCCGTGCCGACGCCCGAGGGCTTGTCGGTTTACGGATACAAGGTTGACGGCGACGGAAAGGTCGTTCCCGTCTATCGCTTGCCGGCGAACGGCGGCATATCGACGACGGTTGGTATGCTTTCTAAGAATACAACGTCCGACAATTGGGGGCAGGTCATTCTTTTCTCTTATGACGAAACCGCCGGGCCGCAAAACCTCATAGGCATTATTTCTATGCCGGGAAACCGTTCGATACTTGTCTATGCCGAATGCCCGCCTGACTACGAGCCGATTGCGTCCAAAAAGGGCTATGCCAATTTGGGTTATTGCGTTATAGGCGGAACGGTAGTGCAGGCGGAGGTGTCGACGGCGGACATACGGTGGTTTACGAATGTGATTATTGATTAGTCGGTGAGCATTGACCACCGATCGCTATTTCTTAGTGCGCTTGCGGTCTAAATGCAAAATAAAATATGCGATTCCCACAAAAAACGCGGCGATTGCGACGACGTACACCGCGACCATCCAACCCGATTGGTCGTAGTCGATAAAGAAATAAGGGAAACGCGTTATCTCTCCGTCAGGGCCGGTGCGGTATACCACGCCCGAAAAGCCCATTATTGTAGCCTGAATGAGATAGGCTATAGGAATGAGAGTAAAGAGCCACGGGTCTTGCTTTTTTAGCTTGCCGCGCGCGGTAAAGAATATATAGTCGGCTATCATCAAAAGCGGAGTAATCAAATGTAATTGAAGATTTGAAAATCCGAACAGAGGGAAAGCCGCCGCGTCCGCGCTGCTCATGGTGAAATATGACGGAGCGAGCAACGCCCAATATACGAGCATAGTAACGCTGATTGCTATCATGACCGCCGCCGATATTCTCGGAAAGCTTGAATTGCCGGTTTTTCCGTTTTTTGCGATATCCGATATGGTTTTGAATATCACCGCGCCGAAGTATATAAAGACGAGGATATTGCTTTGAAAGGTATAATAGAGCAGCATTGACGATGAAAATTTTCCGTCGTGAAAGCAACCCGTAATCATTCCCGCAAGACATAAGGCGAATGCGGCGATGCGGAAGCCCAAAGAAAAAATACGATTTTGTTTTAACATAGATGATATCCTCCTAATAAAAAAAGCAAAGAATAGCTTATTAAAAATATATGAACTGCATATGAATTTTAACGGCTTACGCATACGCGCAAAAAAAGCGCGGCGCAATTTATTTTTTCATCAAAAAACTCATGATGTAGTCATACCCCTCGGGCATATGCGGAACGAGGCAGCCGCCGCAGTCCTTCAGGCCGTTTTCTAATATCTTAAAATTGCCCTTGCAATCGAGACGGTAGAGTGGGCAGTAACAAAACATGCAGTTTTTGTCGATTCCGCCGTGGCAGGTCGGATAAAATTGACAGTCGACGTTGGCAAAGTAGCGGTAGCTGTTTTTTGGTCTCATATATCGCGCTCCCAAAGCGGCAGGTGCTTAATTTCAAATTTTCCCGAATCGTCAATGGTTATGAGCGTGCCGCCGCGCTGGGTTTTTTTCTTGGCTATTCCGATATAGGCTATGTAGTCTATGCTCATAGGGTAGGTCAGCCGCACGCCCTTATAGGTCAGCGAAAGGGTGTTGAGGTGGTCGTGTCCCATAAATATGCCCTTGGTACTGCCGAGAGCCAGCACGTCGTCAAACAAATGCGTCTTTAACTCGACGGGGTGACCGAAATAATTGTCCTTTTCGTTGACAAAGCCGAAGTGATAGATTATTTCCTTGTCGCCGTTTTCGTCTGTTCCGACTTCTCCTAAATATAGCTTGCGCCACGCGTCGGCAAATTCCTTGACGGGAATGTGAAAAAACATGAGAGAGGGAACGAGCCGCCCGTTTTCCACGGACAGCTTTTTGATTTGGTCTTTGTACCATTCTATTTGGTTGTCGTGAACGTGGTCAAAGCCCGAGAGATAGCCGCGTTTTAGATATTGGTTGCTGTCAAGCATGACCAGAGCCGTATTAAACTTGCCGTCGGCGTTTTTTATGTTTATTATATAATTGCCGACGCCGTCGATATCGTCGGGGCCTTTTTGAAAGAGGCAATTTTTGTTTTTCATATATATTTCGGCGAGCGTATGCTTGTCGTATTGCGAATGCTTTTCCTCGTCGTGATTGCCGAATACCAACGCCCACGGCTTTCCGATTTTGTCCATTATGGACGAAACGCGTTCGGCCTGCTTTTTGTTGTTTGTCGAACCCGAGAGAAAGGCGATAGGATATGTCAGGTCGCCGTTTAAAATAATCAGATCGGCGTCGGCCTTTTTCGCCGTCGCAAGCATGGCGGCCTCGGCCTTCTTGTCGGAGTATTTTGAGATAATTCCGCAACCGATATGCAGATCTGTCATCAGCAATATCTTAAAATCAGCGTTTTTGTCCTTATAAAAGGTATTGTAACCGTTTTCAGCTTTTAACAACATAGTAAAAAATAGCTCCTTAAAAATAGATAATATTTTTTTGTATACGGTATTTTTTTTGGCTTTTTTAGGCAAGCTCTTCTAACAGGGCTTGCATTTCTTTCTTTTCTGCGGCGGTTAGGGTCTGCTCTAAGCCCTTTCGCCTGATTTCCGAAAAGTATCCGACGCGCAAAAGCTTTTTGTCCGTCACCTTATATTTGACGGACGAGACAAAGGCAAGCGACAAGAGGACGACCGCCGACGCGCCGAGCATAACGCGTATGGCGGCGAGAGCCTCGGGCGGCTGAGACACGGACGACAGGCCGGTAGACTCTTGATAGTGAGAAAGCTCGAGTACAAACCCGACTATCTGAATGGCCGCCGCCGTCGAAAGGGTTCTCGCAAAGGTCATAGCTCCCGAAAACGCGCCCGTCGGGCGGTAGCCGAGCTTCAATTCCGCGATATCCACCGTGTCGGGAAAAATCAGCCACGGCATCATTTGCGCGCCGCCGAGTCCAAGCCCCGCAAGACAGGCAAATAACGGAACCAAAGCTCCGCTCCACGACGTTTTGAATCCCGCCAAAAGAACTATGCCGAGGGCGTAGAGCGGCAGGCCGACGCGGTAGGCAAACTGCTTGCTCCTTTTGCGCATGAGCTTGTAGCAAACCGGCACGACGAGCGCGGCCGAAACCATCATGGGCGCGATGACAAAAACCGAGCCTATCGGCCGCCCGAACACCGTCACGCCGCGCAGTACGTCATTGACATAATATAAGGCAAGTGCGGAGACGATATCGACGCATAGAAACGCCGTGATATACATAAAAATGTGATATCGGTACGACTTGATTTTAAAGGCCGAAAGCCACTCTTTTATGTTAAATTTTGACCGCTCGGCGGGGAGGGCTACGCGCTCCTTTAGCTTAAAGGCCGCGGCGATAAGAGGAATCGAAAAGACTGTTCCGAAGCCGAAAACTATCGACAGATAAAAGACGTTAAAGGAGATTTTGCCGTCTGCGAGCGCGTCTATAAGCATTGTCGGAACGAGGTAGCAAACGCCCGCGGACGCCATGTCAAAGATAAGCTTTATGAGATTTGCCGAATTGCGCTGATCGAAGTCGGGCGAAATGTCGGAGCTCATCGACATAAAAGGCACCTGAGACAGCGACGCGACCGTGCAATAAAAGAGGTAGGCAAATATCGCGTAGGCCGTCTTTAGGCTGTCGGGGGAGAGAGCCTGAACCGGCGCGAAAAGCAGCGCGTAGGCCGGAATTATCAGTATGGCCCCGGCTAAGATATAGGGCTTGCGCCGCCCGAATTTGGAACGCGTGTTGTCGGAGACCGCGCCGAGAAACGGGTCGATAACCGCGTCCCAAAGCTTTGAGAGGAGGACGACGGTTCCCGCGAGCGCGGCTTTTAAGCCGATTGCGTTGGTAAAGAAATAGAGCAATATGACGGACAAAATCGTGTTGTGTCCGCCGCCGAATAGGTCTGCGGCTCCGTATATCAGCTTTTCGGAGAGAGGAATTTTTTCATTCATAAAAAATATCTCCGTTATATTGTGGTTTAGCGTATTAATCGCGCGAATGCGTTTCCCCGACACAGGGCTTATGCGAATGCGCAAGTTCTATATAATACTATAATGCATATAAAAAAATTTGTCAAATCAATCAATATGTGATAAAATGTATGACATGGCATATTTCAAAAAAAATGATTGCGCGTTCGTGTGCGCGGCCTGCGGCAAGGCCGTCGAAAAATTGGGCTATTCGTCGAGAAACCACTGCGACGCTTGTCTTTGCTCGCTCCACGTCGACAACCGCCCGGGCGACAGAGAAAACGTGTGCGGAGGAATCATGCGCCCCGTTTCCGCGATAAAAAACAGCAAGGGCTACGTCATAATATTCCGCTGCGAGAGGTGCGGAGAAATCAAGAGAAACAAGGCCGCCGACGACGATAATACGCCGTTGATTATAGAGCTGACGGCAAGACCGGTCAAGGAAAAATAGACGAGGCAAAAGGCATATTTTGTTGCGCGGGAGGAAAACCCCGCGAATTAAGCCCGAAACGGAGATAGACAATGATATACGGCAACACAAACGGCATAAAAAAAAGCGTAATAGAGAGATTAGAGTCGCTTATAGGCGATTATGAAAGGCGGTCGGCGATAGATTACGGAGTACTCGGAACTATCGTCGAAATTTCTCACAAAATCAACAGAGAAATTTGCGTCTGCATATCGCGCGGCGGCCGCGTTTTGTCACTCGGAATAGGCGACGCGGCGACGGTCGCCGCCGTCGAAATCAACCTCAGGCGTTCGCAAGAAAAGCTGACGGGGGTCAGGTGCTTTCACACTCATTTGAACGGCTCGTCGGAATTGTCCGCGCAGGACATGGCCGCGCTTCATCATTCGCGCCTCGACATGCTTGCGGCGGTCAACGCGGAGGGCGGAGTCGCGCGCGACATTACGGCGGCGTTTATAAGGCAAAACGGCGGCGCGGAAATCGTAAGGTATAAAAATTATTCCGATATGGATTCCGCCTCCGTCTTTGAAAAAATCGAGCAAGCCGAAAAGGTATTCAAAAAAAACGAGCCGTTAAAGACCGTCAAGGACGCGGAGAGAGCCTTGCTTGTCTGCGTCGCCGAAAAAAACGCGCGGGTCTATATCGACGAATTGAGAGGCCTCGCCGAAACCGCGGGGCTTGTAACCGCCGGAGAAATAATTCAGGTCAAGGCGGAAACCGACAAAAATTATTGCGTCGGAAAAGGCAAGCTTGACGAAATAGGGCTTGCGATAAATCAAAATAAGGCCGATATAGTAATATTTGACAACGCTTTAAGCGGCTTGCAATTAAAAAATATCGAGGACGCCTTAGGCATAAAGGTGATCGACCGCGCTCTGCTTATTCTTGAAATATTCGCGTTTCACGCCGTCACCAACGAGGGCAAGCTGCAGGTCGAGCTTGCCAAGCTAAAATATACGCTGCCCAAGCTTTTGGGGCGCGGACGGGTGCTGTCGAGAATAGGCGGCGGCGCGGGCACGGCTACCAAAGGCTCCGGCGAGACAAAATTGGAGACCGACAGACGGCATATCAAGCGCGCGATATTCGAGCTTAGCCAAAAAATAGACCTCTTAAAAAAACAGCGCGATTTGAGGCGCGAAAACCGAATCGGCAGTCAAATAAAGACCGTCGCCATAGTCGGATATACCAACGCGGGAAAAAGCACGCTGATGAACGCGCTGTCAAAGGCGGGAGTCGCCGCCGAAAACAAGCTCTTTGCCACGCTTGACCCCGTAACCAGAAAAATTTGGGCGGATATAAAAAAGGAATATCTTTTGACCGACACCGTCGGCTTTATCGACAGACTTCCTCACGAGCTTATCGACGCCTTCCGCTCAACCCTCGAGGAGGTCAAATACGCCGACCTGCTCCTCCACGTCGTCGATTTGTCGAGCGCGGATATGCCGAGGCAGTACGACGCGGTTTTGAGCGTTCTTGATTCACTCGGCGCGGGAGAAAAGCCGATAATAACCGTATATAACAAAGCCGATCTGATTTGCGCCGGCGCGGACGAACCGCAAAAGCCAAGGCTGACCGACGCCGCGTCTATTTCGGCCAAAACCGGAGAGGGAATAGAGCCGCTCAAAAGGCTTATCGAGGAAAAGCTTTTTTGATTTTACCACTTGTTGCGGTTATTATACTTTAAATATATTATACACCCAAAATAACCGGCTGTCAGTAGCAAACCGATAAAAACAACTTGCCAATAAGTAAATTTTGTGTTATAATGACGGCGTCATATAGAGAGGGCGGCAAAAACGCGCTATTAGTTATTATTGAATTTTTTATCAATACGCGTATATTTTTTTTTATCCGATACATTCTATTATCGAGCCGGCAAATCGAAACTGCGTTTGAAGCTTCCGCTTATTAGGAATCCGAAAACAAAGAGACGACGAGAGGGTTCCTATAGGTGGGTAAATGGATAACGAAAAAAGATTGTGGCAATTGTTTGAACGCAGCGGCGACCCGCGCGTCTACAGACTCTATAGGGCGGTCAGAGATAAAAAGTGACCGTTTCACGAATAGCGCGAAAAGCTTGATAGCGGCGCGCGTGCGTTTAGGTAAAGCTTTACGGTTCGGATAGCGGATTTTTAACGCAAAAACCGACGGTCAAGGGCGCGTATTACGCGTATTATATGACGGACGATAAGGACCGCGCCTCAAAAAAAAGTCCCGGCAATTTTTTTAGTAAAACCAAAATAACGGAGCGCAAAATATGGACGGAATTAAGTTGAACGCGCTTTGTGTTAAAGCCGTCGACTATAAAGACGGCAAGACATTGCTCACCCTATGCACGGTAGAGAAGGGCAAAATCACGGCGGCGATAAAAGGAGCTAAATCCGAAAAATCAAAGCTGCGGTTTGCCGCTTCTCTTTTGTGCTTCGGCGAATACATTTTATCGGAAAGAAACGGGTACTATACCGTCACAAACTGCGCCCTGACCGACGGCTTTTTTGAGGTTAGGAGCGACCTTATAAGGCTGTATTCCGCGCTGTCCGCCGTCGAAATTCTCGACAAGTCGACCGTCGAAAACGCCGATATCTCCGACTATATATATCACGCCCTCGACGCGCTAAAAAATATCGCCTACGGCAAGGCTTCGCCGCTTTTTCCTCTCGTCAAATTTATAGTCGCGGCGTCCAAGCTGTCGGGATACGCCCTAAACCTTGACGAATGTATGAATTGCGGCGCGCCCGCGCATTCCGGATACTTTGATATCGGACTCGGCGGCGGCGTCTGTCTCAAATGCGCTTCGCCGGACTCTCTCTCCGTAGGCGGCGAGTGCTTTTTTCTTATAAAGGAATTGACAAAAAATTCCGACGCTTCCCCGAACGGGCTTTCAGACCGCGCGTTGACGGAGGCGTTGCAGGTCGTATACAAATATTTCCGCGCGTGTGCCGACGTAAAAATAAACGCGGTAAATCAGCTGTTGACATTGACCGCTAATTCATAATCATCGGTGTTTTGCGGGCTTCTATCCTTACAATTGAGTTGCGTCCTGTGATTGCCGGGTAATTCCGGCAATATTTACTTGCTTTTTTTCTTTGTTTTTGTTATGATTATTGTGCGGAGGACAAATGAAGCTTAGATTTTATCAAACGGAAGAAATTGACCCACATAAAAACCTCGCTTTGGAAAAATATTTTTTAGATCGCGTCGGCGACGACGAATTTATAATTTATTTTTGGGCTAACAGAGACACCATAGTCATAGGGCGCAATCAATACGCCTACGATCAGGTAGACATGCAAGCCGTCATGGAGGACGGCATAAAAATAGCGCGTCGGCTGTCGGGCGGCGGGGCGGTTTATCACGACGATAACAATCTCAATTTTAGCTTTATTATGAACGCCAAACGCTTTGATAAGGAGACGGGCTACGACATAATCCTAAAGGCGTTGACGGATATCGGCGTTCCCGCAAAAAAAAGCGGAAGAAACGACATAACCGTAGACGGCAGAAAGTTTTCGGGCAACGCGTTTTTGAGCGTCGGAAACCGCTATTGTCATCACGGCACGATATTGATAAACACCGATATCGCCAAAATGGGAAAATATCTGAGCATACCCAAACAAAAGCTTTCAAGCAAGGGCGTATCGTCGGTTCAGTCGAGGGTTCTCAACCTCTCCGAAATAGCCCCGGAAATAAACAGAGAAAGCATAATGCGTTCGGCGCGGGTCGCCGCGGAGAGCTATTTCGGCCAAAACGCCGCCCTCATAGACGACGGAGAGATAGACTTCGGCGAGATAGAGCGGCTGACGCGTTTCTTTTCCGACAAGCGGTTTTTATTCGGCGACGAGCTAAGAGACTGTGAGCACGCGAGCGGCGCGATAGACGGAATAGGTCTTGCGGACATATATTTTAAGCGGCAAAACGGCGCGGTGAGCTTTATCAGAATTTTTACCGATTCGATGAGCCTGCCCGATATGGAGTCCGTCGAAGGACTGTTTATCGGCAAGGACAAAAGCGGTATAGAGGCGATATCAAGAGACGGCGGCGCGTTCGAGGCGGGCGCGGCAAGGCTGTTGCTTAGTTGAGTTTTTTAAAGGGAGGGCGGTGTTTAATGGAAGAAGGTTTTGACCTGGCCGTCGTCGGCGCGGGACCGGGAGGATATACGGCGGCGTTAAAGGCGGCAAAGCGCGGAATGCGCGTCGTAATGTTCGAGGAAAACGAGGTCGGCGGAACGTGTCTAAACGCCGGCTGTATTCCGACCAAGGCTCTTTTGGACATGGCCAAAACCTACGCGCATTTAAAGCGCGCGGAGTATATCACGGGCGCGTCCGCGGCGGCGTTTGACGTCGGCGCGGCCGACGCGAAAAAAAACGCCGCCGTAGACAAAATAAGAGAGAGTCTTGTCAAATATCTGACGTCGAGCAAGATTACTATCGTCAAAGGACGCGCAAGCCTAACGGGCAAAAACGGCGTGGAATGCGGCGGCAAAAAATATTTTGCAGACAATATCATAATAGCGTCGGGGAGCAAGCACGCGTTATATAATATCGACGGCATAGAGGCGGCATATTCGTCGGACAAGCTGACGCGCCGCTTTAGCGCGGCGGACGAAATAATAGTCGTCGGCGGCGGCGCGGCGGGGCTTGAATTCGCGTGGCTTTACCGCCAAATCGGGCGGGGCGTCTCGGTCGTAATGATGGAGGAAAGGCCGCTTGTTTCGTGCGACAAGGACATATCGGCGCAGGTTGCGCTATTCTTAAAAAAATCCGGAATAAGGCTGTATTGCGGCGCGACGGTAAGGAGCGTAGCCGAGCGCGGCGGCGGCTTTTGCGTCGTCCTCGAGAGGGAGGGACGCGCGGAGGAAATATCCGGAGATATGGTCGTAGACGCGTCGGGCAGGCGGCCTAACGTCGACGGCATGGGGCTTAGCCTTGCCGGAGTCCGCTATGACGGCGGAGGAATATATACCGACGAAAATTTTGAGACCGACGCCAAGGGCGTTTACGCCGTAGGCGACGCGGTGAGGGGAAACGTCAGGCTCGCCCACAAGGCTATGTCCGACGCGGAGGCGGCGGTGTCGCACATTTTGAGCGGCGCGTCGGCGCGCGGTTCCGTCGTTCCGTCCTGCGTCTATCTGTCGCCCGAAATCTCTTGCGCCGGCATGACGCAAGAGGCTTGCGCGGCGGTCGGAGCGGAATTTGCCGCGGCAAAGTCGCTCATGGGCGCAAACGGCAAGGCCGTGGCCTGTGACTCCGATACGGGCTTTTTTAAGGTGATATTCGCAAAAATAGACGACGGAAAAAAGGCGTCCGCGGGTGTGGAATATATGCCCGAAAGGGCGAATCTATACCGCCTCGTCGGCGTTCATATTTTTGCCGAAGGCTCGTCTGAGATTATAGGCGCGGCGGCCGCGCTGATAGCCATGGGGGCGACCGCCGACGACATACTAAAAACGCCGTTTCCGCACCCGAGCCTGTCGGAAGCCTTTAGAGAGGCCGTCGCTCTGGCAAAACGCAAAATATCGGAGGCTTCAAGGCAGTCTTAAGATAACAAAGGGAATATATAAAAAAGTATAAGGAGTTTTTTATCGTGAAAATCAGAGAAATCGCGGAACTTTTAAAGGCGGAGGTGCCTGTCTGTAAGGACAAAATCGACGAAGAGGTCTATTCGGCCTGCGCGGCCGACATGATGAGCGACGTTTTGGCATACGTAAAGGATCAGGCCGTGCTTATCACGGGGCTTTGCAACCCGCAGGTCGTCAGAACCGCCGAGATGATGGACATAAGGTGCATACTTCTCGTCAGAGACAAAAAACCCGATTCGGTCATACTCGACCTTGCCAGAGAAAAGGGAATAGTCATTTTGTGTTCGCCGCACAGAATGTACATAGCTTGCGGTCTGCTCTATAAGGCGGGACTCAGCGGAGGCGAACACTGCGTATGAGCCAGGATTGCATAAGACTTGAATTCAAGGTCGATTCCGAAAACTTCGCGTCGGCAGGCTCGGCAAGCGAGTCGGTCAAGACGCAGTTAAAGCTGCTCGGCATAGGCTCGTCCGACGTCAGGCGCGTCGCGATAGCTATGTATGAGGGTGAAATCAACATGGTCATTCACGCCGACGGCGGCAAGGCGACGGTCGAGATATATCACGACCGCGTCGAGATAATACTCGCCGACAGAGGTCCCGGAATAGCCGACATCGCGCTTGCCATGAAGGAGGGATATTCGACCGCCCCCGAGGATATCAGGGCTTTGGGCTTCGGCGCGGGCATGGGTCTGCCCAACATGAAAAAAAATTCGGACGAGATGAGAATAGAATCAAAGCTCGGAATAGGCACGACCATATATATGACGGTCAGATTGACATAAAAAAAGCGGTAAACCGCCGCAAAAAAAACTGTCAAAGCATAATATACTTAAAAAAGAGGGAAGACGGTGGAAAGAAAATTTGTTACGCTTGACGCGGATAAATGCAAGGGATGTATAACGTGCATGAAGCGTTGCCCGACCGAGGCCATAAGGGTCAGGGGGGGCAAGGCCAAAATCATTTATGAGCGTTGCATAGCCTGCGGCGAATGTATACGCTGTTGTCCGTATCATGCCAAAAAACCCGTTTATGACCCGTTTGAAATGATACACGCCTTTAAATACAAGGTCGCCCTGCCGCCGCCGACGATTTATGGACAGTTTAACAACCTCACCGATATCAACTATGTATTAGACGGGCTTTTGAGAATAGGCTTTGACGACATATACGAGACGGCCAGAGGCGGCGAGCTTTTGAGTCAGGCGACAAGACGGCTTATCGCCGACGGCAAGGCCGTAAAAAAGCCGATAATAGGCACAAAATGCCCGGCGGTGGTCGAGCTTATTTTGCTTAAGTTTCACAATCTAAAGGACAACATGCTCAATCTGCTTGCGCCCGCCGAAATTTCCGCCAAGCTTGCGCGAGAAAAGGCCGTCGCGGATACGGGCTTAAAGCCCGAGGAGATAGGCGTGTTTTATATAACCTCGTGTCCGGCAAAGGTGCATTCGCTAAGCCTATCCGGGTTTGTCGACGGAGTCATATCGTTCAGCGAGGTGTATTTTAAGCTCATCAACGAAATGCCCAAAATCGCCGAGCCGCGCGAATTGAGCAAGGCCGGTCTGACGGGGCTGTCGTGGGCGGTCAGCGGAGGCGAGGCGGCGGCGATTTTCGGAAACATATGTTTTGCCGTCGACGGTCTCGAAAACGTCATGGAAATATTAAAGGAAATAGAGGACGACAAGCTGATGCAGACGGATTTTGTCGAGCTTAACGCTTGCAGCGGCGGCTGTGTGGGCGGCGTTTTGAATATCGAAAACCCGTATATAGCCAAGGCAAAAATCAACGCGCTAAAAAAATACACGCCTATCTCAAAGAACGACATGGACGCGTTGGGCAAGCCGATAGAATTCTTTTGCAACGAAAAGGCCTATGAGGTCAACGAGGTCATGAAGCTCGACGACGACAGAGCGAGGGCTATGTCAAAGCTCATGCAGATATCCGAGATATATAAGCATCTGGCGCACTTAGACTGCGGCATATGCGGCGCGCCGAGCTGCAAGGCCTTTAGCGAGGACGTAGTTTTGAGAGGGCAGGAGCTGTCTACGTGCATAAAATTCAGACTGCCCGATTTGCATCAAAACGACGGCTAAAAGTCCGCTTGACGCGGCGCACGGAGGTAAAAATATGACGGACGTAAAAAAACTAATCGAAATTTTGAATGCCGAAACGATAAATTTTTCTGAAAACCGTGAAATAACGACGGGTTATTGCGGCGATTTTTTGAGCTTTGTCATAAGCAAGGCGCCCGTCGGCGCGGCGTGGTTTACCGTCATGTCAAACGTCAACGTCGCCGCCGTCGCTCTTCTCGCCGAGGTTCCGGCAGTCGTGCTTTGCGAGGGAGTAAAGCCCGACGAGGGGCTGTCGGCGCGGTGCAAGGCCGAGGGAATCAACCTCATATCGACGGAACTCGACGCATACGGAGCGTCGGTAATTCTCGGAAACGAAATAAAATGAGGTACTTTTATGACCTTCACATACATTCGGCTCTTTCGCCCTGCGCGGACAACGACATGACGCCGAATAATATAATGGGTATGGCGGCTGTCAACGGCTTGAATATCATAGCCGTAGCCGATCACAACTCCATAAAAAACGTCGGCAGTTTTTTGGCGTTGCAGGAGGAATACGACGTCACCGTCGTTCCAGCGTTTGAGCTGCAGACAGCCGAGGACATTCATTTTTTGTGTCTTTTTCCCGATATCGGTTCGCTGACGCGGTTTTATGACGGCATAAGCTTCGGCGATATAAAAAACAACAAGACGATATTCGGAGACCAGCTGATTTTTGACGCCGCCGACAACGTAGTCGGCGAGGAGGAGCGAATGCTGCTTGCCTCCGCCGATATATATTCTTATCGGGTGAGAAAGGCCGTGAGAGAGGCCGGCGGCGTCGCCGTTCCCGCGCACATAGACAGAGAGACAAACGGCATGGTTTCGATACTCGGAAACCTCGACGACGACTATGACGCCGTGGAATTTTCGCCTAAGGCCGACGGGGCGTTCAGGCAGATTTACGGCAAAAACCGGAGCGTGCTTATCGATTCCGATTCGCATATGCTCGGAACGATAAGCGAGGCCGTCAACGCCGTCGAGCTTGACGAAAGGTCGGCTAAGGCTCTGATAAAACGTCTGTACGGAAGGCTGTAAAGATGACGTTAAACGAAAAGCTAAAAAATTTGCCGGCTCTGCCCGGCGTCTATCTCATGCTCGACGCGGACGGCGGAATAATCTACGTCGGAAAGGCGCGTTATCTCAAAAACCGCGTCCGTCAATATTTTCACGCGTCGGGCGGCAAGGGCGAAAAGGTCGAGGCTATGATGCGGCGCGTCCGCGACTTTAGATATATAGTGACGGCAAACGAGGTCGAGGCTCTCATGCTTGAGAGCAACCTGATAAAAAAGCACAGACCGCAATATAACATTCTCTTAAAGGACGACAAGGCCTATCCGTTTATAAAAATCGACCTCGGTCAAAAATATCCGCGGCTTGAGATTACACGCAACATAAAAAACGACGGCGCGAAATATTTCGGGCCGTATATGCTGGGAGTCGGCGCAAAGGACATGACCGAGCTGATAGAGGGCGCGTTTCCTTTGAGAAATTGCAAGCAAAGCTTTGAAAAAGCCGCCAAAAACAAGCGACCCTGCCTCAACTACCACATAAAACGCTGTCTTGCGCCTTGCTGTCTTGACGCGCGCTCCGAATATGACGCGGTCATAAAGGACGTAATAGCCTTTTTGTCGGGACACGACAAAAGGGTGCAAGAGATATTGACCGAAAAAATGCGGATAGCCACCGAAAACGAGGACTACGAGACGGCGATTTATTATCGCGACAAGCTAAAAATACTTGAAAAAATATCAAGAAAGCAGGTCGCCTTGATAAACAAGGACGCTAATCTCGACATATTCGCGGCAGCCGGCAACGGAATGTTTAGCGCGGTGTCGCTAATTGTCGTCAGAGGCGGCAAGATTGTCGGCGAGGAAAGCTTTATGTCGTCCGACGCGTCGCTGTCGGAGGGGGAGGCCTTAGGCTCGCTGATGAGGCAATATTACGCCGTACAGCCGGTCAACGCCGCAAGAATAATCGTCTCTCACGAGCTTGACGAAAACGACGGAATGCAGGAGCTTTTGACGGCCAAGCGCGGCGCGCCCGTCAGAATAACCCGTCCTAAGCGCGGAGTAGACAAGCGGCTTGCCGAAACCGCGCTAAAAAACGCCGCCGAGCATCTCCGCGTCAACGCCCTCCGCGCCGACAAAAAGCGGCAGATGACATACGGCGCGGTAGAAATGCTCAAAGGGGTTTTGGGAACGGCGCGTCTGCCCAAGCGCATAGAGGCCTATGACATTTCAAACATAAGCGGCCGCTATAAGGTTTCGAGCATGGTGGTATTTATCGACGGCGAAGCCAAAAATTCGCATTACAGACGCTTCAAAATCAAAACCGTAGAGGGCGCGGACGACTTTGCGTCGATGAACGAAACGCTTATGAGGCGGCTGGCAAAGCTCAAGGACGGCGCGGACGACTGCCGCGACGAAAGCTTTTCCGCAAAGCCCGATCTCATTGTCATAGACGGCGGCAAGGGGCAGCTTTCGGCGGCAAAAAAAGCTCTCGACGAGAGCGGGGTAGACGGCATAGAGCTTATATCGCTTGCCAAGCGCGACGAGGAAATATACACCCTCGGCCGCGATGAGCCGATAGTCCTCGACAAAAACAACGCCGCGCTGAATATGCTCATGAGACTCAGAGACGAGGCGCACCGCTTTGCCATAACCTACTTTAGGAGGTTAAAGGCGGCAAGCGAATTTGAGTCGGGGCTGACAAAAATAGAGGGCATAGGCAAAATCAAGGCGGCAAGCCTCTATAAACGCTTTAAGACCGCTGAAAAAATCAAAGCGGCGACGGCCGCGGAGCTTGCCGCCTGCGACAAAATCACGGCTAAGGACGCGGAGAAAATAAGAGCCTTTTTTGACGGCGCGGAGCAATGATTTGCGGCGGTATAGAACCGCCTGATACCGATAAAAATAAACAAAAAAACCATTAAAACGGAGGATTAAAAAATATGACGGATTCACATGACAAAAACTGCGTTTTTTGCAAAATAATAGACGGACTCATACCGTCGGAAAGGCTGTATGAGGACGACAAAATGATAATCATACGCGACATTCAGCCCAAAGCCAAAATTCATCTGCTCATGATACCAAAGGAGCACTATAAGGACATAACCTCTCTCGACCAAAGGACGGCGGAGGACTTAGGCCTGTGTCTTTTGAAGCTAAAGGAGCTTAGTCCCGTTCTCGGCATAGACGGCGGCTTTAGGCTAATAATCAACAGAGGCGAGCGGGCGGGGCAGACGGTCTTTCATCTGCACATACATATTTTGGCGGGAGGCGGTCTCATCGGCTTTTAGCCGCCGGCAAAAAAACGGCGCGGAGACAGACGCCGCGCGTTCCGATTACGTTTTAAAAGGGTGGTACTAAATGGACAAATCAAAAAAAACCGCCGTCGAGGCAAGCATCAACGAGGCCTTGCGTGACAAAAAATATCTCAAGCTTAGAAACGAGCTTGCGACGCTTAAGCCCGCCGATATAGCCGAATATATCATGCGCAAGGAGTCAAAGGATCGCTTGGTCGTCTATAGAATTCTGCCTAAGGAATTAGCCGCGGAGGTTTTTGCATACCTTGACGCCGACGTTCAGCAGACGCTGGTGATGTCCTTTACGCACGAGGAGCTGTCGAGCGTCCTCGACGAGCTGTTTTTGGACGACGCGGTCGACTTTCTCGAGGAAATGCCGGCCTACGTGGTCGATAAGGTGCTGGCGCATACCGACCCCGAGCAGAGAAAAATTCTCAACAGATTTTTGCAATATCCCGAAAACGGCGCGGGCAGTCTCATGACGATAGAATACGTCATGCTCAACAAAAACTACACCGTCGAGGAGAGCATTGGGCGCATTCGCCGTATAGGAATCGACAAGGAAACGGTATACACGGCTTACGTCACCGACAATATGCGCGTCCTCGAGGGCGTAGTGACGGTAAAGGATCTCCTGCTCGCCGAAAACGACGAGATTATCGGCAACATAATGGACAGAAACGTCGTCGCCGTCCACACAAACGACGACAAGGAAAAGGTGTCGGAGATATTTAAGCGATACGACTTTATATCGCTTCCCGTCATCGATTGGGAAAACAGAATGGTCGGAATCATAACCATCGACGACGTCGTAGACGTCATACAAGAGGCCGACACCGAGGACTTCGAGAGGCTGGCGGCATTGCGCCCGTCCGAAAAGCCTTATCTCAAATCGTCGATATTTGACCTGACAAAAAACCGCATAGTCTGGCTGTTGGTTCTCATGATATCGGGCACCTTTGTCGGAACGCTCCTCGGCATATTTGAGGACGCTATGCTTGTCGTACTCGTAACCTTTATGCCGATGCTGACCGACACGGGCGGCAACGCCGGCTCGCAGGCGGCGACGCTGATAGTCAGAGGACTTGCCGTCGGAGAAATTACCACTAAGGATTTCAAAAAAATTCTTTGGAAGGAGATAAGAGTAGCCCTGCTTTTGGGCGGGATACTCGCGGCGTTTATGTTTGCGCGCTTTACTCTGCAATACGCGCTCATAAGCCGCGAGGATATCGGCGCAAACGTCTATCTCACCGCCGCTGTCGTTTCGATAAGCGTGTTTTTTGTCATTATGATTTCTAAGGTCGTCGGCAGTATGCTGCCGCTTATAGCCAAAAAGCTAAAGCTCGACCCCGCGATTATGGCCGCGCCTTTGATTTCCACAATGATAGACGCGGTGTCGCTTACCTTTTATTTTGGCATGGCCAAGCTGATATTAAACATTTGACAAGGGGGAATATGCCATGAACGAAGATCTTCGCATTCGTGAAAAATATGAGGAAATACGAAATCTCCTGAACGAAAAGGAATACCGCGCTCTCCGCGGAATGCTCAACGATATGCTGCCCTATGACATATCGGTGTTTATGTCCGAATCGCAGGCAAAGGAACGCGCGCTTATCTATCGCATTCTGTCAAAGGAGCTTGCGGCGGAGGTGTTTGCCTATCTCGACGGAGATATTCAGCATCAGCTGATATCGTCGTTTTCAGAGGCCGAAATAGCGTCGGTTTTAGACGAGCTGTTTCTCGACGACACCGTCGACTTTCTCGAGGAAATGCCCGCATATATAGTCGACAAGGTCTTAAAGGTCTTGTCAAAAACCCGTCCGGAAACGCGGCAAATGATAAATATGTTTCTCAAATATCCCTTTGACAGCGCGGGCAGCATAATGACTATAGAATACGTCAGTGTCAACCAAAACTATACGGTTGAGGACGCTATAAGCAAAATCAGACGCGTCGGACTCAACAAGGAAACCGTATATACCATATACGTCACCAACGAAAACAGAATTTTGGAGGGAGTCGTTTCACTGCGCAAGCTGCTATTCGCAAATAACGGCGACATAATCGGGCATTTGATGGACTCCAATCTCATATACGCCTATACCAACGACGACCAAGAAAAGATAAGCGCGCTCTTTAGAAAATACGGCCTACTGTCGCTGCCGATTTTGGATAAGGAAAACCGGCTTGTCGGAATAGTCACCGTCGACGATATCGTCGACGTCATAGAGGAGGAAAACACCGAGGACTTTGAAAAAATGGCGGCTCTGCGCCCCTCGGAAAAGACCTATCTAAAATCGTCCGTATGGGATTTGGCAAAAAACAGGCTGCTGTGGCTGCTCGTGCTTATGGCGTCGGGAATGCTCATAGGGTTGATTCTCGGCGCGTTTGAAAAGGCGCTTGTCGTCGGCTCGCTTGTCGTGTTTATGCCGATGATTACGGGAACGGGCGGCAACGCCGGCTCGCAGGCCTCGACGCTCGTCATTCGCGGTATGGCTCTCGGCGAAATCAGCTCAAAGGACTACGCCAAGGTGCTCTGGAAGGAGCTGCGCGTCGCGCTGTCAATAGGAATCATTCTCGGCGCGTTCAACTTTGTCAGAATTGTTATTCAGTACCGCAACATAGAGCAAGACCCGGTAAAAATCGCCTTTATCGTCGCAATAAGCCTCGTGTTTACCGTCGTCGCCGCAAAAATCACCGGCGGAATGCTGCCGATGCTGGCAAAAAAAATCAAGGTTGACCCCGCCCTCATGGCCGCTCCGCTCATATCGACAATCCTCGACGCCGTCGGTCTCGTCTTTTATTTCGGCATGGCGACGCTTGTGCTGGGGTTGTGACGGACCGCGCTTAGCGTTTCGTGGCGAACGCATAAAAAATGCGTTTGCCTTAGGCTTTAGGGGACGCCGTGGCTGCACGATAATATAAGTTGCGCGTCGGCGTATGCAAAAAACACGCCATGAGGCGACAAGGCGGTCGTTTCGGCTATCCGCTAACGGATTGCGCGGCGCAAAAACGCGGCGGGAGGCCGCTTTTATGCTTGACAATATCATACAAATATAGGGAAAAATAAGGAAGCGTGTCGCTTTTTGTCGTTTATTTTGTAAAAAATAACAAAAACTTTAATTAAATTCATATAAAGTTTTATAAATTCTATTAAATCTATATAAATCTAAATATAATTATTTGCCGTGCAGATATATTTGTATTATAATATAGGTATTATCGTTATCCGCAAATCAGAAAGCTTTATTTGCGGCGCGATAAATTACGGAAAAATGAGGAGGCGGACCAAAACATGAGACCAACGGCAAAGAACAGCACTATACAATCGCTTGCGACGGAGGCCAAAAAGCGAATGAAACTCGGATATTGGAGCGAGGTCAAGGAAAAGCGCAGGTTAGAGGAGCGCGAGGGCAAGATGACAAAAAAGGCCGTCGATGATTTTGCTTTGACAAAGGAGGAGGAGAGGTATTATTCGGATGTAAAAAATATTTTGGAGGATTGCGGCGAGGTGATAATCAACCCTATAGGCAGGCTGATGGATAAGCAGTTTTATGCCGGTCTCGATTATGCGGACAAACAGCTTTATGTATTCAGGCTTTCGCAAATATATATAAGCATAAAAAACAAAATCGCCGCGACAGAGCGGCTTTTGGAGGAGGAGACTTTGAGCGCGTCGGCCGAATGAACGTGACGGGCTTTGTAAATATCTCATGAGTGAACGGGCGGGCTTTGTCAATGAGTGAACGAGGCAAGCTTTGTCAATATATCTATGAGTGAATGAGGGCGGGCTTTGTCAATAGCGCATACAACAACAGCGGCACAACGAACGCATGATAAGGCAGTGGAAACGCGTTGAGGCGGGGAGCTTAACGGTAGCCGACAGAGAGGCCGCCTCGCGCAAGGTAGTCGAGTGGCAGGCGGCGCAAAGGGCGTTGATAAAGCAATCAAACGAGGAACGGCTGTATTTATACCGCAACAGCAATCGGGAGCAGATAGGCGGGGGAACGACGCCGAAAATGCCTAAAACCGCTCAAATATATAGAAACGACTTGACAAAAACGCAAAATGAGAGTATAATAAATATAGAAATTGATAAGTTGACGGCTTGCGTCATCGATAGAAAAACCGGCAAGGAAATTGACACTAAGGTTGAAAAAATCGACATAAAGGAGTTTAATTACAAGAAAGCCGGCTTTGTCAGTTTCGACTGGAGCAAAGAGGAACGGCTCGGGCATGAGATTTACGCGCTTAGGCTTGAAACAGACAAATCTATACAGGGACTTGTGACCTTTCACGAGGAGGCCGAGAACAGAACATTCAAGGTTGACTTAGCGGAAAGCGCGATACAAAACAGAGGTCAAGACGGAAAGCTTGAGGGCGTCGGAGGAAACTTATTCGCCTTTGCCGGTAAACAAAGCATAGAAAAAGGATATAATCATATCTATTTTGCATCTAAAACAAATCTTATGGAATACTATGGCAAGAAGTTTGGAGCGGAATTTTTCGGATACAATGAAAAAGGCTCGCCCCTCATGGAAGTGAAAAATAATCGTCTTTACGAACTCGTAAACAAATATTATGTAATTGACAGTGGAGAATAAGATATCATGACAGAAGAAAGAAGGGCATTTTTTAAAGGTATGGGCGAGCTTGACGACGCGGCGGCTCGAGAGGGCGGCTATGTCGTACCATCAACTCCGGAAAGCGAGGCGTTTGACCGAAAATATAGCATTCGCAAGATATCCGCCTATGCTGAAAAACACGGTCCCGTTGATTTTCGCACATTAACGGACGAGGAAAAGAAGCAATTTGAGAAGTAAATCGCCCCTTTTTACACTCGACTGCAAAACCCAATAAACAAAGATAATCTAAGGACGACCCTTTCGTGGGGCAGTCCTTTTTTTATACCTCGAAAGCTAATCCCGTAAAGGAGCAAAAAAATACGCGGGCGCGGCGAATACGGCGCGACGGTGTTTCCCACCGAAACAAGGAGAGTAGCAACAAATGCAAAGACAAAAACTAAAGGATTTAGGCTTGACCGACGAGCAAATCAACGAAATCATGAGGCTGAACGAGTTCGACGTGGGCGAAAGGCTGTCAAAATCGGAAAGGCAAGCTTTATGAATAACTATGTGAATGAACGGGGGGCAAGCTTTGTCAATAACTTTATGAAAGAACCGCTAAAAAAGCGATATGATAAAGCCTATTACGCCGAGCGTTCCCGTCAAAAACGACGAGTATACCGAAAGCGTGGCGGATTTGGAAAAGCAGATTACGGCTACATAGATTATACCTCCGAGCAGGGCGTTCAAAAGCGCGGCGCAGACATAGCGCGGCTTGTTTTTTAACACCCACGCCAAGCCCGCCGATATAAAAAGCCCGCACAAAAAGACGGCAAGGTTTTCTAAGTAAACAATCATGCTATTAGTCTATTGCGGCGTATCCCAAAATATAACGGGACTATGCGCTAAGCCTTAAAAAGCATTTGTTTTGCTGAAGTATTTGTTTTCCATGAAAGAGGGCTTGCGCGAATGCGAAACGAGCATGTTTCCCCTGTATAGGGCTTATGCGAATGCGTAAGCCCTATTAAAAAAAACCGCGTTTTTGACACGCTTTGACTATGCGTAAGCCCTATCACTTCACTTAGGGCAACCAAAAACCGCGCTTTTTGGTTGTCCCCCTTAACGCGCAAAGCGCGCGAAAAGGGGTGAATTGCGTCTACTTGTTGACGCAAGAGGGGAAACTCGGCGAGTGGAGCGAATGCGAAACGAGCATGTTTCCCCTAAATAGGGCTTGCGCGAATGCGTAAGCCCTATTAAAAAAAACCGACGGGGTTTAAAGCCGTCGGTTTTTAAAAAGGGAAGTAAGAAGGAAAAAGCTAAATTAGAGATATCCTTAAAAAGTGTTATCTAAAAAGGATATCCGAGTAGGTAGGGAACGGCCAAAACTCCGCCGCGACTACCGTTTCAAGCTCGTCGGCATAGACGCGCAAAATTTGCATGTCCTTGACGATGACGTCCGAATAAAAGCGCGCCTTAGGCTCGGCGTCCTCGATGTCCTTTGCCTTTGCGAGGTTTTTGTCGAGCTTGGCGACCGCGCCTTGCAGCTTGTCTTTTAGATTGCTTATTTTTGTTATCAATTCTATATCATAAGAAAAATCTATGACGAGAGAGAGCTTTTGGCGGCGAAGAGTCGATTCCGACAGCGCGTCGAGATATTTGTAGACCGCGGGGATTATGGCTTTTTTTGCCATGTCGGCCATTGTCAAGGCCTCGATATTTATGACCTTCCAATAGCCCTCGAGCAGTATTTCGCGGCGGCTATAAATTTCCGCTTCGGTGAGTATCTCGTGCTTGACAAAAAGGTCGATATTCTTTTTGGCGACAAAGAGCGGGAGAGCCTCGACGGTGTTTTTGAGGTTGAGCAGGCCGCGCGCTTCGGCTTCCTTTGTCCATTCGTCCGAATAGTTGTTGCCGTTAAAGATAATTTGCTTATTTTTAGACACGGTGTCTTTGATGAGGGCGAATACCGTCGCTTCAAAATCCTTCGCGTTTTCGAGTATGTCGGCAAACTGACGCAGCTCCTCGGCGACGATGGTGTTCAAAACAAAGTTCGGACCTGATATCGACTGCGACGAGCCGAGCATACGGAATTCAAACTTGTTGCCGGTAAAGGCGAAAGGCGAGGTGCGGTTTCTGTCCGTGGTGTCCTTTATAAATTCGGGGATATACGAGACGTTGCTGTTCATCTTGACTTGTTCCTTTGCCGAATAGGCGTAGGAACCCTCAATGGCGCCGAGTATCTCGGAAAGCTCGCTGCCGAGATACATAGAAATTATCGCCGGAGGAGCCTCGTTTGCGCCGAGACGGTGGTCGTTGGCGGCCGACGCGGCGGAAACTCTCAAAAGATCCTGATATTCGTTGACGGCCTTGATTATCGCCGCTAAAAAGAGCAAAAAGCGAGTGTTTTTTTCGGGATTTTTGCCCGGGTCGAGGAGATTTTCACCGGTATCCGTCGATATCGACCAGTTGTTGTGCTTGCCGCTGCCGTTGATTCCGGCAAAAGGCTTTTCGTGGAGGAGGCAGACGAGCTTATGCTTTTGGGCTACCTTTCTCATCATATCCATAGTCAGCTGATTTTGGTCTACCGCGAGGTTGGCCATAGAAAACACCGGCGCAAGCTCGTGCTGAGACGGCGCGACCTCGTTGTGCTCGGTCTTTGCCGAAATGCCGAGCTTCCAAAGCTCCTCGTCAAGGTCGTGCATATATTCGAGAACCTTAGGCTTAATCGTGCCGAAATAATGATCTTCAAGCTCCTGACCCTTAGGCGGCTTTGCGCCGAAGAGGGTTCTGCCCGTCAAAATCAAGTCCTTTCTCTTTGCGTAATCGTCCTCGGATATGAGGAAGTATTCCTGCTCCGAGCCGATTGTCGCAAAGACGCGCTTTGCAGGGCTGTTAAACAGCTTGAGTATGCGCAGAGCCTGACGGTTGAGAGTCTCCATAGAGCGGAGCAGAGGAGTCTTTTTGTCGAGAGCCTCGCCGCCGTAAGAGCAAAACAGAGTCGGAATAAACAGCGTGCTTTCCTTTACGAAGGCATAAGAGGTGGGGTCCCAAGCCGTGTAGCCTCTCGCCTCAAAGGTCGCACGCAGACCGCCCGACGGAAAACTTGACGCATCCGGCTCGCCCTTGATAAGCTCCTTGCCCGAAAACTCCATGATGATGCTGCCGTCGCCGACGGGGGAGATAAAGCTGTCGTGTTTTTCGGCGGTGATTCCCGTCATCGGTTGAAACCAATGCGTAAAATGCGTCGCGCCTTTTTCGATAGCCCAATCCTTCATGGCGTTGGCGATGACGTTGGCGGTTTCGAGGTCGAGCAACGAGCCTTCGGAAATCGTCTTTTTGAGACTTTTGTAGGTTTCCTTTGGCAGACGCTCTTTCATGATTCGCTCGTTAAAAACCATACTTGAGAACACTTCTTTTAGGTTGCCGATGTTGGACATAATTTGATACTTCTCCTTTTAGATGATAATGTTGTTTTGATAGATAATTTGTCTTTTTTTTTAAACCTTACGCGGGCTTAGATTGTGATAAAAATCGAAAGCCCTCATAAAAAGTTAAAAGCGCTAACGAAAAAAACCATTAGCGCCCTTGCTACTTTATAAATATTATATTATTCGCTCGGATAAATGTCAAATAAAATAAGGCATGTTTTTAAAAAAAGTTGCAAAAAAAATTTTTGGAACAAAAAAGCCGGTGAAAGGCGGGCGGCGGTTAGTAGGAATTAGGGGGCGGTGATTGCGGTTAGTCAATATTAAAATAATACCTTGTCAAATAATAAAACGGGAAAATTGCGGCAGACTATCTCCGAGCGGCGTCTACACATATTGCTTTATATTGTTTTTGTAAAATTGTATAATCGTAAAATCGAAAAACCTCTTATTTTGAAACTTTTAATATCAACTAAAATTACCATAAATCATAAATGAAGGCACAAATTACGCAAATGAATGACTCTGAATTGAAATATTAAAACCACAAATGAAATTATTGACAAATTATTGTTGATTTGGTATACTGTTACCAAGTATAAACAGACAAGGGAGAATCGGTTTTGGAGATGAGCTTTGACCGCGACGTTATCGTTTTCCTTAACGACGACGAGCAGGAATATATGAAAGCCGGTTTGCCGTCGTTGAACGGACGCAAATACCGCTATGTTTCGCCGGAGACGGGCGACATAGAGGAGGGCGTGTTGGAGTTCGCGTTTTTGCATATCGGCGGCTTTGAGAGCGAGAGCGTAAGTTTGACGCTCAAAGGAACGGAAACGCGGTACGACATTCTCTACGGCGTTTCGGTCGAATATCAGCTTGGGTTAGTCAACGCGCCGACGGGAATCTATACCGTGAGAGAAACCAACGTTTTCGGAGAATTCAGCGAATATGAGGCGGTGTATATCCGTCCGGGAGACATGACGGGAGAGGCGGTATTCGAAATTTTCCGCGACGGAATATTGACCGAGCGGACAATCGGCAAGAGCAACGCCGCGACGGTTTACGCGCACGGCTTTATTCTAAAGGCTTTGGTCAACGAGCTTGACCCATATAGCATAGTCAAGATTACAAAGGACGGAAATACGCGGATCTATACCTTCGATGAGGTCGCGGACATTTGGTTTGCGGAGGGCGGAGTATATAGCTTTACTTTGGTCGACAGGCTCGGCAACGATTTTTCTTTTGAGGTGATAATCGACAATCCCGTAGGATACGCCGATATTTATCTTGAATTGGAATTTGAGGACGAAACGATAACGACCTACTACCGGGCGTTTGCCGGGCAAGAAATCGAATTGCCTATTCCTACGCTTTCTAACGAATTGTTTGTCTTTGACGGTTGGGTTTATGACGATACGCTTATCACGAACGGCAAATTTACGCCCGACAGAAGCGGTACGCTCTATATTTGGCAACAGGTCACGCAACGATATACCTACCTCAATTTTGACACGGACGGCGGCGGATCTATACCGTCGATAAAGGTAGAAATCGGAACGCCGATAGAGCTTCCGACGGCGCAAAAAGACGGTTGGGCATTCGGCGGCTGGGAATACGGCGGAGCGGTCTATAGCGGCGCGTTTACACCGACTACGGCAAGCCCGACGTTCGTTGCCGTGTGGAATTATCTTGAAACGAATATTTCTCTTTACGACGGCAATCTCTATCAGACGATAACGGCTCACGCCGGCGAAAAGGTGCTTTTGCCGTTCCCGACGCGGTCGGGCTTCACCTTTTTCGGGTGGTATTTAGAGGAAAGCGCGGGAGTCGGCAAGGTATATTACGGACAGATAACAAGCCTTGCCAACGTGACGGCTATGCGCTTAGACGCGCTGTGGATAAGGAACGGCGACGTTTCGCTTGACGGCTTAGAAAACGGTACGGGAGGGCGGACGCGCGTTCATTTTGTCGACGGGACGCTTGACCCGACGTTTGCGCAAGGCTTCGCGGGGGCGGCGCTTGCCATGCCGAATCCGACAAGGGCTGGGTATACGCTTGTCGGCTGGGTGTGGAGAACGACGTCGATTTCCGGGAAAATTTATACGGGCGGAACAATGACAGTTCCCGAAAACGCTGGCGGTAAAATCATGCTTGAGGCGATTTGGACAGCGAGAGCGACGGGCGGAGCGCAGGGGCAAAGCGCGGCGGCGGGAACGGCGTCGCCGTATGGGAGCGGAACCGCGGCCGCGGCGGAAAGCGGCTTGAGCTTGTCAAGTCAATCGCAAGCGGGCTTGCTCGCGACGCTTTTTGCAGTATTCGCTTTGGCTATAGTATATATCGCCGCCAAAAGACGCGAAAGACAGGGCTTATTCGGGTCGGCTTTAGTCGGTCAAATTAAGAATAGAACCGCCTGCAAACCGCCCGTCACGGCGGAGAATATGCGCTTGGTTTCATTTGAGCTAAAGCCAAAGAGAGCAAAAAAGGTCGGTTTCGCAAAGCTCGGTTCGTTTTCGACGGTCACCGCGCTTGCGCTTGTCGTTGCGCTGTTCGCGCTGAGCGCGTTCGGCGATTGGGATAGGCTCGGAGCGTGGCAAGGCTTAATCAAAGCGGGACAACAAGAAACAACCGCGCAGACGGAGCAGACCTATTCCGACGCGTCGTTGTTTAACGGATTAGAATTTGGCAATTCCGAAATCGAAAACAAACCGACAAAGGATGAAGTAATAGCTACCTTTATGAGCGCGGTGAATGCGTCGGGTGAGGCGGGCGGTCAAGACAATGCGCTTGACATTTCCGACGGGGAGGCGTTTTTATACGCGCTTATCATGCTCGATTTGTATTCCTTGGGCTACGACGTGTTTCCGGCAAAAGCCCTATTGCAGGGCGGCGCGGAGGTTTTGGGCTTGGGGTATTCCGACTACGCCGAAGCTTACGAGAGCGGGGAGGAGAGCGACGAAACAATATACTTCGGCGCGGGCTTTGTCGCGTTCCCGCGGCAAGCCGAGATAACCGAAGAGGATATAGAGAACGGAGTTTATATAATAGACGCATACGCGCAAGAGCCGGACGGCGAGCAATCGGACGAAGGTATAGAAACGGTAGCCTACGGCTACATATTGAGCTTCACCGAAAGCTACGGTCCGTGTCACTACGTCGCGGACGGACAATATGTCGTGTATAGCGTAACCGGAACGGAAGTATTGTATACTTCTGCCGCCGACGAGAGCGTATACAATCCGGAGTACGGCGCGGTGTATAGCTATGACGACGGACGCAATGTTTTTGACCCCGATTTAGGCGCGGCATACAATGTTAGCGCAACTTCGCTCAACACCTTACTTGACCCCGTGATTGCTAAGGGCGAATATGAGAGGTATATCGCGGAGCAAACCGCGAACGGCTTTACCGTGGACACAATGAATTTTGTGTATATCAGCTATTCCGCGCTTGACGCTTATTATTTGAGCAATCAAGACGAGAGCTTGTTAGGGATTGACGTTGAGGAATTCTACCAAATGGAGCGAATGGTCGGCCCGAATCAGTATTATTGGGTCGACGAGAACGGAAATTTGTCCGTGCTTGATTTTCCGCAAGAGGAAGAGGATAAAGCGACATGGCTTGACAGGCTTGCGGGCGCGGCTCTTGCGGTCGGGGCAGTCCTCACGGGCGTTATAATAATAGGCGTTCTCAGTGTGGTATCTTGCGGAATAGCAACCGCCGCCGCGCCGTATATCATGGGCGCGTTTATCGGTGCGGGCATGGAAATATTCATGCAGACGGTCGTTCAAGGCAAAAAGATAAAAGACATAAATTGGGTGCGCGTAAGTATAGCGGCGGTGTCGGGCGCGCTTGCCGCGATTCCGGGCATAGGCTGGCTCGGCGCGGGCTTATTGCAGGGCGGCACGGAGGCCGCAATGACATGGGCAGAGGGCGGCAGCATAGAGGATATATTAAAGGCCTTTACGGTCGGCTTTATCACGGGCGTGGTAATCCACGGCGTGGGCAAGGCGTTGAGTAAGATAAAATTCTGCTTTGTAGCGGGTACTGCCGTAGTATTAGCAAGCGGTTCAACAAAAGCGATAGAGGATATAAAGGTAGGCGATTACGTAAAGAGTTATAACGAAACCATAGGGCAAGTCGAAAACAAAAGGGTACTCCAAACATTTGAGAATACAGTAACGGAGCTTACAAAAATAACGACCTCCGACGGACAGGAGATAGTTGCCACGCCGGGACATAAATTCTTTGCGAACGGCGCATGGATTTCTGCCGAGGATTTAAGAGCGGGAGATATTCTCGTCAACGTTAATGGGCAAAAGGTTGTTGTTGAAGCTATTCAGCATGAGATATTAGAAAAGCCCGTTAAGGTTTATAACTTCGAGGTTGACGGTAATCATAATTACTTTGTCGGTGATAATGACGGAGTGTTGGTTCACAATGCGGCGTGTTGGATTAAAAAGGATGCTACAGCTGCGGTTAGATATAAAGCGCAGGGCGGTAAAGTTGTAACAGCATACAAGCAACCAAATGGCGTTTATTTGGTAGATGATATCTCCGGGCATGGCGGTTCTTCGCTAAAAATATTAGAGGAACATGGCGGCAAGTATTTAAAATTACTTGGCGATGCCGATGCGGCTGGAAAACTGATTATCAATAAACATTCCAGTCAGGCAGGCAAGTTGTTTGAGATTATTAAAAGACTCTTTTAGGTGGCGACAGTGATGGATGATTTTAAAAATTTAAAACGCTTGTATCGGCAACTTACCGAGGACATTTGGATTGAAATGCCATTATATTATTATAATTTAGGCAGGTCAATTCGCTTTGAGATTGCGGAACATGGGCAATATGAAGAAAAAAATATAATGAGCTTCATTCTTAGCCTTTGTAATGATATGTTTTTTTCTGATAAACTGATAGCTGTTCAGATTACGGATGCAGAAGTGCGCTGTATAAAAACAATTTCAAATTTATTAGGAGAGAATAACAAATCTCGATTCGTTTACACGTTTATGTCAAAAGCCGAAGACGAAGACTATCAAGTTATGCAAAAAGCAAGAGTATATATAATAAATAACAATGAGGATGTACTTAAAGTTCTTTTGAGTCGCGCCTATGAAATGAAACTGGATTCTCAGTTGTTTTTAGTAGATGTAAATCAAAAATGCGCAATTAACATTTATGATGAAAGAGGTTGTGATGTGGTTATTTTAGATACGACAATACGCCGTACGATTTATAACAAATACTCGGATTGGGTATTTGAGTATAATCGCGAAGAAATAGAACTATCGTTTAAGTGAGGGAATATGGATATCATAAAATTATTTAACGAATACAAAGAGCATGCAATTAAAGCTCACAACTATACTTTTGACATCATAAAAATTCCTATCTATACCAAAGTTGGTTATCTGAAATAAGTAGAGGTGCAAAAATGCAATACTATCGCACGATCTTTTGTGATAAAACGGTACGAAATCCGTTAATTTGCAGTGAAACGAACTTAGTAGAATTGAGGATATGGGATAAATGGCATCTTGCGAGAAAAATATTCTCAATAGGTAAACCATTTGAAGCGATTGATAAAAAAATAATATTTCGTTCCGCCGATGAGGCGGATGACGGAGAGCCGGATGATGTATTGCAAAATTCCGATATGGTGCCGATTTTTTCAAGGAGGTTGGTTCGCGCTTTAAACGAGGCCGGCATTGAGGACATTCAATATATTCCTATCGACGTATATACGTCGAAAAATGAATTGTTAGAGGGTTTTTGTATTGCCAACGTCTTGAAATTAGTTGATAATGCATTCAATTATGAGCATTCGGTGTATGAGCGATATTCTATCAATGACGAAAGAGTTAGTTTTCGCGGAAAAATGAAAACGCCACTTAAATATGTTCTTAACCAAAAGGCGATTGATGGTTTAGATGTGTTTAAACTTGCGCCGACCGAGGAAACATTTAATGGGACATGGCACTTTTTTGTATCGGAACGCTTTAAGAACGTCTTTACTAAAAATAAGTTTCACGGTTTTTCATTTCATCTTATTGAAACCGTATAAGCTGAAAAACGGAGGGTAATATGAAAGAACTACAAAGAGGATTTGACAAGTGGTTAGACGGGGTGTTAGAGTCGTTTAATTTAGAGACGGCGGCGTTTTGCTTTAACATATATGAGAACGCCGGAGATGAAAACTATTCGGTGGAGCTTACGGCGTTTGATAAATATGACGAATACGACGCCGATTGGAATGCGGGCGGCGCGGAAACGTATGCAAGCCGTAATGACGACAATGAATATTATTTTAGTCTGGACGCGGAATGGGAGGAGTGTTTGAAACTGATACAAACCTTTATTGCCGACTACTTGGAGGAAGGGAAATATGCCGAAAAACTAAAAAAAGCCGAGGTAGTGGCTTACGGCTTTGTAGACGGCGATTGTGATATTTTATATCAAAAAGATTAGCGATAATGTAATGAGATGTGATATAATGTTAGGGGAATATTCCTATTTTATGAGGCGGAGAATATGATAATCATAAAAAATCTACTTAATAAAATCAAATATTTTTATATCGGGAATCGATTGGCGGCGATTCTCGTTGCGGCGTGCTTTGTTTTGTTGACGGCGGGGGTGACGGTCGGCGTGACGCTCGGGACTAAGCATGAGCTGACGGGGATAGAGGTTGCTCAAATGCCGTCTAAGACGGAGTATGTCGAGGCGCAGACGCTCGACACGGACGGGAAAAAAAGACGGCTTAGTCGGAAAACAAAGTCCGCAAGCCGCGCTCGGCGGACTTAGCCTATAGGTGCGCATATGGGAAAACAAATAAGATTCTTACAATCGCAAGAGGACATGAAAGAGTTTACGGATGTTATCGCCGAAATTGGATTAAATGTATGCGTTTGTAAAAAAAGACCGCCGATAAGTTCCGACTGCTATAAACTTGCAGAGGATGTTAAATTTAACGACACATATTATTTATCGCTAGAAAAAATGAACGAAATACTTCTTTATGAGGCGAAGTATACTATTTATTCTCTAAATCCTAGTAAAATTATAGAGTATAGTGCTCCGCGAAAATATCAAAAAAAAGGTGAAACGGATATTTTGGATTGGGGAAGATTATGGATTGACTCCGAGTCGTATGATTATCCGATATATAAGCAATTTGAAAAATTGCGAAGATGGATAAAGAAAAATTATACGTATATTTCCGAAGCCTATATCGCTCCCCATATGACCGAGGATATTGCTTGCGGTAGGGTGATTGCCGCCGTTAATTCCGGATCAATACAAATAGTCGATGAGGAAATGAAAACGGTTTGCAGAAAGACATGGCTCTGTAATTGTAGACTCATAGACGGCGAATTGGTGGACAACACGGACGAAAGGTTTTATAGGCGGGATTAAGTATACCGTGCGGGGGAAAAATGGGTAAGCAAATCAATTTTTTGCAGTCGCAAGAGGATATGAACGAGTTTAGGAATTTTGTTATCGAGTCCGGACTAAAGATATATGATTGCGACAGACCACCGATAGATCATAGTTGCTATAAATCTGTAACGAAAATTGATTGCGGCGAGTTTGGCAATCAATATCGACTTTCGATTGAGGATATAGACAAAATACTTTATAAACCTGAAAAACATGATATTTATCTGCCTTTAGACAATCAGGTTGTTGAATATTCAACCCCTCGGATTTATACGAAGGTTGGAGAAATCAATATAGTAAGTAACGGCAGAATATGGATTGACAAAAGCTCATATGATAATCCGATATATAAACAATATATGTCGCTGTGTAAATGGATAAAGAAAAAATATAAATTTATAGCCGATACATTCATTTATGTCGCTCCCAATATTGAGCGGGAAATTGCTTGCGGGATGGTAGTCGGGGCAGTTAATGAAGGTCGCCTACAAATCGTTGACGAGGAAATGCAGCGCATCAGTAAAAACACGTGGCTTGTTAGCTGTAGACTCATAGACGGCGAATGGATAGACAACACGGACGAAAGGTTTTATAGGCGTTAAACTTTTAAGTAAAGTTATAGGGCTTACGCATACGCGCAAGCCCTAATCATTATTTTTTTATTCGGCGGTTTTTTAGTCCGCGTTATCTCGTTATGGTCACCTTTTGGAGGTTTCTCGGGTTGTCGGGGTTTAATCCGAGTCTCACAGACATGCTTTCGGCAAAAAGCTGAACAGCCATGACGTAGGCAAAGTCCGCGTCCCATTTTGTGCAACGCGGCATTTTTATTTTGAGGTCGGAGATATTGAGAACGTCCTTTATATCGGAAAAGGCGACTATCTTTGCGCCGAGAAGGTTTAGCCTCGTGGCGATATTGATAAAATCGTTGCTACATTCGCCGGACGGCGCGATTAATATTACGCGGGTATTTTCGTCGACGAGCGCAAGCGGCCCGTGAATAAACTCGGAGGAGCTGTAAGACACCGTGTATTTATAGCAGCATTCCTTCATTTTGAGACCGGCCTCGTCGGCTATTCCCATCGTCAGGCCGCGGCTTATGATGATAAATTGAGCGGCGTCCTTGACCTCCTTTGCCGCATGGTCGATAGCGTCGCCGAGCTTTTTTATTTCCTCGAGCTTAGGGCCTATCTTTTCGATATCCTTTATGATAGACGAATTGCCGGAAACCTCCGACACAATCATATAAAGAGCGCAAAGCTGGGCGGCAAAGGTCTTTGTCGCCGCGACGCTTTTTTCTTCGCCGGCGGCGAGGTGAATGTGATAATCGCTGCGGCTTGCAAGCAGCGAATCTTTGTTGTTGGTTATGCCGACGATTTTGCAACCCTTAGCCTTTGCTGACTCGACGACCTCGAGGGTGTCCGCTCCCATTCCGCTTTGAGAAATGGCGAAGAGTATGCCGTTTTTGTAGTTTAGACCGCCTTTGTATACCGTCGTCAGCGAGGGCGTATAGGTGACTACGGGAATCCCCGTCATAAGCTCCATAGCGTACTTAAAGCATATGGCGGCGTTGTAGCTTGTGCCGCGCGCCATAGTCACGATGTGCGAAACGTTTTCGCGCTTTATGGTTTCGGCGATTTCTTTTATCGTCTTGCGGTTTTGGGTAAGGCAAGCCGTTAATACTTCGGGCTGACTCAAAAGTTCGTTTAACATTATAGACATAAAAATTTTTCCTTATATTCACCCGCAGGTTATCAAAAAACCTTGAGTATAAAATATTTTTTAGGAAACTCCGAAAAAAATCGGAGACCGCAATGTTTACATAAATATTATAGCGTATTTTTTTTTTTAAGTCAAACGATTTATATGAGGAAAAATCAGTTGAAATCGACGGCCGTTTGTGATATAATTACAAGGTTGCAAGGCAGAGAGGAGCAAACGGTGAAAAAAGGTAAATTTATAGTATTCGAGGGCGTCGACGGGAGCGGCAAGAGCACGCAAAGCAAGCTTCTCGCGGAATATCTCGCGTCAAAGGGCATAAGCTGCCGCCTGACGCGAGAGCCGACGGACAGCCCCATCGGGGCGTTGGCGCGTCAATGTATGACGGGGCGCATAACCGCCGACGAGAGAACTATCTCCGCGCTTTTTGCCGCGGACAGGTTAGACCATCTCTATAACGACAGAGACGGAATACTCGGCCTTATCGACCGCGGAATCAGCGTAATATCCGACAGATATTACTTTTCGTCCTACGCCTATCACGGCGTTCATTTGGATATGAAATGGGTCATAGAGACAAACAGACTAAGCGCGGAGGTCCTAAGACCCGACATAAACATATATCTCGACATAGAGCCCGACAAGGCGATAATGCGGCTCGGCGAACGCGGAAGCCTCGAAAGATATGAAAAATTGGACAATATAAAAAAAGTGCGCGACAAATATTTCGAGGCCTTCGAGCTTTTGAAGGACTCGGAAAACGTCGTCGTCATAAAGAGCTTAGAAAACTATTTAGAAACCGCGGAGAGCGTCAAAAAAGCCGTAGAAGGATTGTTTTAGGGCGGCGCGCAGTCGCGCGCCGCCCTTTTAGGGGAAACATGCTCGTTTCGCGTTCGCTACACTCGCCGAGTTTCCCCTCTTGCGGCAACAAGATTGCCGCAATTCACCCCTTTACGCGCGCTTTGCGCGTCAAGGTGGGCAACCAAAAAGCGCGGTTTTTGGTTGCCCTAAGTAAAGCTTAGGGCTTACGCATAGTCAAAGCGGGGGAAAAAGCACGGCTTTTTTAGGGCGGCGCGCAGTCGCGCAAGCCTTGTGCAGGGGGGAACGCGCTCGTTTCGCATTTCGGTTGTCCTAACTAAAATAACGGCTTAGATATTCGGAATGTCAGTTATCGGCGTCCTTAGGCTCGGCTAAGATGGTTTTAAAATCGGAATATATGACCATGCCCCGGCCCGCGCCGGGGATTTTTTTGACGTTGCGGCGTTCGGTAAAGTCGACGGCGGCCTTGCCGGCCGTCCGCGCCTTTGAAAAGTAAGCCGCAAGATTAGCCGCCGCGAGGAGAACGCCGTCGGGAACGGGGCGGCCCTCGGTCGATATGACGACGTGCGCGCCGTGATAATTTTTTGCGTGAAGCCAAACGTCGCCGTTTTTTGCGATAGCAAAGGTGACAAGCTCGTTTTGAAGGTTGTTTCGCCCGACATAGATTTTGAAACCGTCGACCACGCGCTCATAAGGCCTTTGCGTCTCTATGGGTTTAGGCTTGTTTTTAGATTTTGCGCGGCTCTTTTGGGGCGGATTTTTAGACTTTTTTGTCGCGAAATTCGTCTCGTCAAGCTCGCGTTCTATCTCGCGTAAAAGCGGTATAGAGTCGGCGAGATCTATACTTTGCACGATTGATTTCAGATATTCGAGGGCGGCAAGATTTTGGGCGAGATTTTTTGCGGAGCTTTCCTCGGTGCGTTTGAGCTTGGCATATTTTTTGAACCGCAAAGCCGCGTTTTCAGACGGAGTGAGACCCGTGTCGAGAGCTACGGCGACGGTTTCGCCCGTCTCATAATCGACGCACGTCAGCTCGGAATTGTTTTTTTTGATTAGATAAATATTGTTTAGTATGAGGTTGCCCTCGCGTCTTATTTGGTCGGCGTTTTTGGCTTTGAGGAGGTTTTCGCGGTCGTCTGCAAGCTTTTTTTGAGTCTTATCGACGGCCTTTTTTATGACGTCGCGCAAGCTTTTGGCCAGTTTTGACAGCTTTTCGCGCGCGTCCTTAGACGAATAATATTCGTCGGCCGCGTCGTTCAAAAGCTTGAACCGCCGCGCTTCTATACCGCGGTACGACGGATAATCGACGGCAAAAAAATCGCTTGAGCCGTCGGCTCTTTCGATTATGCGCGGCGATTTTATTTCGTCGAGACGGCTAAGCCCCGCGGCCTCCTCCGCGAGGGCCTCCGCGGCCTCGCGTGACAGCGGAAGCTTTGCGCCGTCAAGCCGGCACGAATAGAGCAGGTGAGATATCGTCTCTCTCGACATGCCGCAAACCGCTCCGTAGAGCAAAAAATCTATATCCGCGCCGCCGCTGCCGTCGTCCGTCAGCAGTTTTTTTATGCCCTCCGCGTCAAAATATCTTATTTTATCATTTTTGGGAGGGGTGTAATCCGTGCCCGTCAATATCGGCCGTTCGGTTTTCGGGTCGATAAAGCTCTGCCTTACCGCGCCCAAAATCTTGCCGTCGCCGTTCAGCAAAACGACGTTGCTATGCCGCGACATAAGCTCAAATATCAGCGTTCTTGAGCCGACGTCCTTCAGCTCGTTTTTGGTCAAAAATTCAAGCGCAACTATTCTGTCGCCGTTTAGCAGTCTTGCCGAAACGACAATGCTTTTCTCGAGGTGCTTTCGGAGCAGCATACAAAACGAAAACGCGTTCGTCGGGTTTTCTCTTTTTTGGCGCGTCAAATGAATGCGCGGCAGATTAGGCGCGCACGATATCAAAAGATTGTAGTTTTCGGCGTTGTTTCTCACCGACAAAATAACGTCGGTCTTGTCGGGCATCGTGATTTTTTCAACTCTGCCGTTTTTTAGAAGCCCGTCAAGCTCCCCGACCAAAACCTTTAATGTAACCGCGTCGTTTGGCATAATATAATTATACAACAAACAACAAAAAAAGTATATTGATTTTTACGCTCAAATTTTTATAGGGCTTACGCATACGCGCAAGCCCTCGATAGGGGAAACATGCTCGTTTCGCATACGCTCCACTCGCCGGGTTTCCCCTCTTGCGGCAACTTGTTGCCGCAATTCACCCCTTTTCGCGCGCTTTGCGCGTTAAGGGGGGCAACCAAAAAGCGTGGTTTTTGGTTGCCCTAAGTAAAGCTTAGGGCTTACGCATAGTCAAAGTGGGGCAAAAAGCACGGCTTTATAGGGCTTACGCATACGCGTAGCCCTTGATAGGGGAAACATGCCATAGATTTAATTTGCTTTGTTGGTTTTTTTTATAAAGTTAACAAACGGTACAAAAATAGGGAATATAATGTATTTCAAAAAGGGGAAATAGGATTTTATGGATAGTATAATAACGGTTTTGCAGATCGTTTTAATTTTTTTGATTCCGGCGTTGTTGGTTAAGTATTCAAAATCAAAGCTGCTTAGCGTCGTCGGAACGATAGGCGCGGCGTATATTGCCGGTCTTTTTGTAGCGTCGGCGGTCTATCTTGCCGGCAAGGCGGGCGCGGATATCGCTTTGAACGGGGACGTAGGACAAATAGGCTCATACGCCGCTATAGGCGTGGCTATACCGCTGCTTTTGTTCAATTCCGATCTGCGCGGAGCGCGGCTGCTTTCAAAAAAGGTTTTGGTTTCGTTTGCGGTTTTGACGGCTTCCGTCACGGTGGTTACGGCGGTTGTGTTTTATGTCTACGGATATACTCTGCCAAACGGCGGCGTCCTCTCGGCAATGGCGGCGGGGCTATATACGGGCGGCACTCCTAATCTCAACGCCATAGGCAATATTTTTGGGCTTGACGCGGCGACTATCGGCGTCGCCAATATTTCGGATATGCTTATCGGAGGAGTTTTTTATCTGTTTTTGCTCACAGCCGCAAGGCCGCTGCTAAAGAGGTTTTTAAAAACCGCAAAGGACGGCGAGGTATATATGAAAGGGGATTCGGGCAAGGAGACAAAAGCAAGCGGCGATGAAATAGGCATGGAAACGGTCGCAAGCGGTGGTGAAACCGGCAAGGAGACGGCCGCAAGCGGCGGTGAAACCGGTGGGGAGACAAAAGCCGTAAGGGACGGCGGAACGGCGGACGGCTTTGACGGACGCGGCCGGCTATTCGGGAATAAACGGCTTTTGATAAATTTTGGTATAGCTCTCGGCATGACGGCGGCGGGGGCGGCGATAGGCATAGCCATATGGCTTTTGACGGGCGCCAAGGAGGGGCGCATGACGGACTTTCTTGTGCCGTCTGTCATGATAACCGTGACGGTTTTGGGAATAATCGGCTCATTCAACAAAAAAATCTGCGCCGAAAAGAAAAGCGGAGCCGTCGGTCAATATTTTATTTTGGTCTTTTCCTTCGCCTTAGCCATGTCGGTGAATATCGAGCATATAAACGGTAGCTTTGCCGGAATAATGCCGCTCTACGCTATTATAACGGTTGCAGTATTCGTTTTGCATATAATCATAAGCAAGCTTGTCAAAACCGACGTCGATTGCGCTCTCGTCACGCTGACCGCCGGAATTTACGGCCCCGCGTTTGTCCCCGCGATAACCAAACAGTTAAAAAAAGATTCGCTAAACCTCCCCGGCCTTATATGCGGCTCGCTCGGCTACGCGATAGGAACGTTTTTGGGAATAGGCTTAGGGCTGTTGTTTTTGCTAAGGGGTTGAGCGCGGTCGCGCGCGGACTTTGTACATTTGCCGTGTTTCCTTCATTTTGACGTTGAAAAAATTTGACATACCCGTCTTTTTCTGTTAAAATAACCGTATCAAAAACTTGTGAGCGGCGTTTTTGAAAATGTAAATACGGAGGCGTACCAAAGCGGTCGTACTGGGGCGGTCTTGAAAACCGTTTGACGGCAACGTCACGGGGGTTCGAATCCCTCCGCCTCCGCCAAAATCAGGATTGCCATCGTCTAATCAGACGGTGGCTTTCTTTTTTGCATTTTTAAGCGGTTTTATGCCCGTTTCGTGGTGATTTTGAGTAAATTTCAAGGGTGCGGAGAGCCGCTCGTTTTAATTTGATACAAGAGTATGCTTCTGTTGGGGTTGAAT
>JAISRB010000113.1 GCA_031273825.1 Clostridiales bacterium | reverse complement strand
TTTCATAAAGCTCGACGGTAGCTCCCGCCTTTAGCAGCCGATAGGCCGCCTCGCAGCCGGCAAGCCCCGCGCCTATTATTTTTACTCTTTGCATATTATATTTTTTTTACTGCGGCTATCGCCGGCAAAATCCTCCGCTATTATTTTTTCCGCTCCTATTATATTATAATAACGCGCGAATATCAAACAGAATCGGGGCAAACGCATAAAAACTTTTTTTGCACGGCTACTCGGTTATTTTAATTAGGCTTGCCCAAAACCGCGCTTTTCGGCAAGCCCCAACAAGCGCGTTTTCCATAAGACCTGAGGCAAACGCATTTTTATGCGTTCGCCCTGCAAATAGAATTGTCGCCCCTTTTTGACCTTGATAAATTCTTTTCTTTTTTTAAAAACACGCTCAATTCATTTTTCAATTAGCTAAAGATGTGATATAATATCATCGTTAAAAATATATCAAATTATTTTAGGAGGCAAAAATTAAATGCAGTACTCACACGAAGTCGAGCAAATGTGCTTCGTAAAAAAAGGGCCTAATCACGGTCCCGCGCCTATTCCCGAGGAAGGCAGATGGGTGCAAGCCAAGGAAATTAAGGATATAAGCGGGCTTACCCACGGCGTAGGCTGGTGCGCTCCGCAACAGGGCGCGTGCAAGCTGACGCTCAACGTCAAAAAGGGCGTCATAAAGGAGGCCTTGATTGAAACCATAGGCTGCTCCGGCATGACTCATTCCGCGGCTATGGCGGCGGAAATTCTTTCGGGAAAGACAATTCTCGAGGCCTTAAACACCGACCTTGTCTGCGACGCAATCAATACGGCTATGAGAGAGCTGTTTCTCCAGATAGTCTACGGCAGAACGCAATCGGCGTTTTCGGAGGACGGGTTGCCTATAGGCGCGGGTTTAGAAGACCTCGGCAAGGGCTTGCGCTCGCAAATCGGAACCATGTACGGCACGGAGGCCAAGGGCGTGAGATTTCTCGAAATGGCGGAGGGCTACGTCACGTCCACCGCTCTCGACGAGGACAATCAGGTCATCGGCTACGAATTCGTCAATATCGGGCGCATGATGGAGATGATTAACGTCAACAAAATGGACGCTAACGAGGCTCTCGCAAAGGCAAAGAACACCTACGGCAGATATAAAGAGGCCGCAAAATACATAAATCCGAGAAAGGAATAATTTTTTAGGAGGTAAATTTAACAATGAGTAAAACATTATTTGAAAGCTATGACAGAAGAATAGACAAAATCAACGAATACCTCAAAAAATACAATATCTCCTCTCTCGAAGAAGCCAAAGAGATATGTACCTCGAGGGGAATAAACGTCGAGGAAATCGTCAAGGGCATTCAACCCATCGCGTTTGAAAACGCCGTTTGGGCGTATACCGTCGGCGTGGCAATCGCCGTCAAAACCGACAAAAAAATCGCCTCGCAGGCCGCGGAAGCCATCGGAATAGGCCTTCAATCTTTTTGCATAAAAGGCTCGGTCGCCGACCAGAGAGGCGTGGGACTCGGCCACGGCAACCTTGCCGCTATGCTGCTTCAAGAGAGAACCAAATGCTTTTGCTTTTTGGCGGGACACGAATCCTTCGCCGCCGCGGAAGGCGCAATCGGCATAGCAAAAACAGCTAACAAGGTCAGAAAAACTCCGCTTAAGGTCATCTTGAACGGACTCGGAAAGGACGCGGCTTTTATTATAAGCAGAATCAACGGCTTTACATACGTTCAGACCAAGATGAACTATTCGACGGGCAAGCTAAAAATCGTCGGCAAAACCCCTTATAGCAAGGGCGAACGCTCGGCGGTTCTCGTATACGGAGCCGACGACGTCGTCGAGGGCGTCGAAATCATGAAGCACGAAAAGGTCGACGTGTCGATTACCGGCAACTCCACCAACCCTACCCGCTTTCAGCACCCGGTCGCAGGCACCTACAAAAAATGGGCAAACGAAAACGGCAAAAAATATTTCTCGGTCGCAAGCGGCGGCGGAACGGGCAGAACCCTCCACCCCGACAACATGGCGGCAGGCCCGGCCAGCTACGGCATGACAGACACGATGGGCAGAATGCACAGCGACGCGCAGTTTGCCGGCAGCTCGTCGGTTCCCGCCCACGTCGAAATGATGGGGCTGATCGGCATGGGCAACAACCCTATGGTCGGAGCGACGGTCGCCCTCGCCGTTGCGGTCGAACAATCGTTTGGAGCGTAAAAAACACAATATGTAGGAAACGGGGACGCAATGGAAAACTTGCGCATCCCCTTTTTCCCGCCTTTGTCCTCCTTTTGTCCTCCAAAATTTTAAAGGAGCTTGAAAGCAAGATGTTAAAGAGCGTTTCAAAGGATAGCAAAACTAAAGAGTAAAAACAAGCTTTTTAAAGCGGAAGTAATATATAAAAGAATACATAAAAATCAATAAACATTATTATCACAAGGAGAAAAACAATGAGAGCTTACAATTTTTCGGCGGGGCCTTCGATGCTGTTTGAGGAGACGCTCAAAGAAACGCGCGACAACATGCTGTCCTATAAGGATTCGGGGCTTTGCGTCGCAGAAATGAGCCATAGATCAAAGGAGTATTCCGAAATTCAAACGGAATTTATAGTCACCTTGCGCGAGCTTATGAATATTCCCGACGAATACGCCGTGCTTTTGCTTCAAGGCGGCGCGTCGCAGCAATTTGACGCGGTGCCGCTCAACCTCGCCAAAAAAGGCAAGGCCGACTATGTCATAACCGGTCATTGGTCGGAAAGAGCCTATTCGCAGGCTCTCCCCTACGGCGATATCGCGGCGGTGGCGTCGTCAAAGGACGCGACGTTTACCTACATTCCGGAGCTTCCGCCGAGCGTATTCAGAGACGGAACCGACTATGTGCATATAACGACTAACAACACGATTTACGGAACGCGTTTCACCAAATTGCCGGACGTAAAATCGCCTCTCGTCGCAGACGCGTCGTCAAACATTTTGAGCGAGGTCACCGACGTGACAAAATTCGGCGTTATCTATGCCGGAGCGCAAAAAAACATCGGGCCTGCCGGTCTGACCGTCGTCATAATCCGCAAGGATTTGATAACTAAGGACTTGCCGGGCTGCCCTAAAATGCTCAACTATTCGACGCAGGCCGACGCCGACAGTCTTTTTAATACGCCGCCTTGTATGGCTATCTATATGTCGATGCTCAATTTGAGACAGCTCAAAAAGCTTGGCGGCGTTCCCGCCATTCAAAAATTCAATCAAGAAAAAGCCGCGCTCCTCTACGACTTCATAGACAATTCGGGCTTTTACAAAAACAACGTCAACAAAAGAGACCGCTCTCTTATGAATATACCTTTCCTTTCCCCTAACGGAGATTTGGACAAGAAATTTATCAAGGAATCCGCGGCTCAAGGCCTCTTGACTCTCGCCGGACACAAGACCGTCGGAGGAATGAGGGCGTCAATATACAACGCAATGCCTTTGGAAGGAATAAAAAAGCTCATAGAATTCATGAAAAAATTTGAGCTTGAAAACAAATAAAAACGCGGGGATTTATTTATATGTACAAAATTTTAAAGCTAAACGAGATAAGCGACGAAATAAACAAAATCTTTGACGATAAATATTCGTTTACCGTCGACGCGGGCGACGACGCCGACGGAATTATCGTCCGAAGCTACAAAATGGCCGACTTTAACGCCGGCAAAAGGCTCAAAGCCGTAGCCAGAGCCGGAGCGGGCGTCAACAATATTCCGATAGACAAAATGACGCGGCAAAATATAGTCGTATTCAATACGCCGGGCGCAAACGCCAACGCCGTCAAGGAGCTTGTCATTTGCGCTATGCTCCTTTCGTCGAGAAAGGTCGTCGAGTCTGTCGATTGGCTAAAAACTCAAAAGGGCGGCGGCGACGACGTTCCTAAAGCCGTCGAAAAATTTAAAAATCAATTTGTAGGCCCGGAGCTTAGCGGCAAAACCCTCGGCGTAATCGGACTCGGCGCAATCGGCATTTTGGTCGCAAACGCCGCCATCGGTCTGAATATGCGCGTCTTGGGTTACGACCCTTATTTGAGCGTCGACGCGGCGTGGACTCTCAACAACAAGGTCGAGCACGCAAAGGACGTCAACACGCTGTATTCAAAATGCGACTATATCACCTTGCACCTGCCGCTGTTGCCTACAACGCAAGGCATGATAAATAAGGAAGTCATTCACAAAATGAAAAAGGGCGTCAAGCTCATCAACTGCGCGCGCGGAGAGCTTGTCGACAACAACGACATAATAGCCGCAATCAAGTCGGGCAAGGTGGCAAAATACGTCACCGACTTCCCGACCGACGACGTTTTGGGAATAGAAAATATTATCGCCATTCCTCACCTCGGCGCGTCGACTCCGGAGGCCGAGGACAACTGCGCTATTATGGCGGCAAAACAGCTAAAGGACTATCTCGAAAACGGAAATATCGTCAACAGCGTCAACTATCCGACGGCTGTGCTCGCAAGGAGCGGCTCGTCGCGCATAACCATATCGCACAAAAACATAAGCAGTATGATAGCGCAAGCCGCGGCGTTTTTGTCGTCCGAAAGCATAAACATATCAAATATGCTTAGCGCGACAAAGGGCGACGTCGGCTATATGATAATCGACACCGATTCCGAGATTCCGCAATCGACAATCGACGCGATGAGAAAAATAGACGGATTTCTTCAGATTAGCGTTTATTAATCACTAACCCCTAATCAAACACTCCTTGCCCTCTCCTATCAAATCGGTTCTGCCGGCGATTGTGAGGGCTTTTTTTACGGTTTCATAGTTTTCCTTTTTGCGGTATTGCAGCAAGGCTCTCTGCATTTTTTTATCCTCGGGGTCGCGCGCGACATAGACCTCCTCCATGGTGTCGGGATTGATTCCCGTATAAAACATGGTCGTCGATTTTGTCGACGGCGTGGGATAAAAATCCTGCACCTGCTCGGGCATACTGTTTATCGACTTGAGATAAACGGCAAGCTCTATCGCGTCCTTTAGGGTTGAGCCGGGGTGAGAGGAAATAAAATAAGGAACGAGGTACTGTTCCTTGCCAAAACGCTTGCACTTGCTATAAAACTTAGCACGAAATTCCTCATATAGCCTAAAGTCGGGTTTGTTCATGAGCTTCAAAACTCCGCTTGAGCAATGCTCGGGCGCGACCTTTAACTGACCGCTGACGTGGTGCTTTATCAGCTCGTTAAAAAACTCGTCGTTGCGGTCTGACATGAGATAATCATAGCGAATTCCGCTTCTCACAAACACCTTTTTTATCCCCTCGATTTTGCGCAAGCTTTTCAAAATATCGAGGTATTCTCCGTGGTCGGGCTTTAGGTTGTCGCAGGCCTTGTAGCCCAAACAGCTTTTGTTGTCGCACGGCCCCGCCCCCGCCTCTTGCTTTTTGCACGGAGGATTTCTGAAGTTTGCCGTCGGTCCGCCGACGTCGTTTATGTAGCCCTTAAAGTCGGGTTGAGAGACAAAGCTCTCGGCCTCCCTTATAATGCTCTCCTTGCTCCGCTTTTGGACTATCGCGCCCTGATGATAGCTAAGCGCGCAATAATTACAACCGCCGAAACAGCCTCTGACGGAGGTTATAGAATATTTGACCTCCTCGATTGCCGGAACGCCCGACTTATAAACGGGATGATACGTCCGCTCGTAGGGCAGCTCGTATACCGCGTCAAGCTCCGCCCTCGTCAAAGGATAGGCCGGCGGATTTTGAACTACGTACACCCCGCCGTGCTTTTGAATTATTATCTTGTCCGAATAAGGACGGTTGTTTTTGATTTGAAGGTTAAACGCCCTGACATATTTTATTTTGTCGGCGCGAACCTCGTCGAGGGTCGGGCAAAAGACGGCTTCGCCGCTCTGAATCCGCTGTTTGAGCTTGGCCGACAGCGCGTCAAAGGCCGACGCGTAGAGCGTGCCTCTCACGTCCTTTATTCCGTTTATGGGAATTCCGCGCCCGACTAACGTCAAAATCTCGTTCAGCGGCCTTTCGCCCATGCCGTAAATTATCAGGTCGGCTTGCGAATCTATTATAATAGAAGGCATAACCTCATCCTTCCAATAGTCATAATGCGCAAAACGTCTTAAGCTCGCCTCTATACCGCCGGCAACTATATAGCAGTCGGCATACAATTGCTTCAATTTTTTGCAATAGACCGTCAAAGCTCTGTCGGGGCGTTTGCCGCCGGCTCCGCCCTCGGAGTATACGTCGCCGCTCCTCGGTCTTTTTGCCGCCGTGTAGTTGTTGACCATAGAATCGATGACCCCAGAAGACACCATAAAGGCGATATTCGGCCGACCGAATTTTTTGTAGTCCGCGTCGGTTTGCGGCTGACAAAGCAGGGCGACGCTAAAGCCGGCGGCCTCTATTAGCCGCGATATTACGGCCAACCCAAAAGACGGGTGATCCACATAAGCGTCACCCGTTACTAAAACAAAATCAAACGACTTGCCGTTCGGCTCTATCGGTAAAAACATTACTTTTTTATTCCTATATCGGTTCTGTAGCGCATGTCTTTAAAGGAGATTTTCGCGACGTTGTCATAGGCCTTTTTTCTCGCCTCTTCGATATTTTTTCCCCTTGCGGTAACGCCCAAAACCCTGCCTCCGTTGGTCAAAATCCGCTTGCCGTCCTTTGACGGCGCGGTTCCCGAGTGAAAGAGCATGACGTCGGAGTCTATGTCGCCGATATCTATGGGCAAACCCTTTTCAAATTCTCCGGGATAGCCTCCGCTTGCGAGTATGACGCAGACGCACGCGTCGTTATTAAATTCGATTTTTAGCTTGCTTAAGTTTCCGTCTATGCACGCGTTAAATATATCGAGCAAATCGGTTTCGAGCCTAGGCAGCACCACCTGCGCCTCGGGGTCGCCGAAACGCGCGTTGTATTCTATGACCTTAAGCCCCTCGTCCGTAAGCATAAGCCCGAAGTATATTACGCCCTTAAAGATTATGTCCTCGGATATCAGACCCTTGACGGTTTTTATCATTATGTTGTCGGCGAATTCCTTTGCCGTCGCCCTCGTAAACACGCGGCTCGGCGAAAAGGTTCCCATGCCGCCCGTATTCAACCCCTCGTCGTTGTCAAAGGCGCGCTTGTGATCCTGACTCGACGCCATAGGCGTTATGCTTTTGCCGTCGCAAAACGCCAAAACGGTTATTTCCGGCCCTTGCAAAAACTCCTCTATGACAACCCTGTCGCCCGACGCTCCAAATTTTTTGTCGCGCATAAGAAGGTCTAAAGCCTCCTTGCTCTCGCGCGTGTTTTGGCTGATTATCACGCCCTTGCCGACGGCAAGCCCGTCGGCCTTTATTACCAGCGGGTGCTTTGACGACAGCGCGTATTTGACCGCCCCGATATAATCGTCAAAGACGGCGTATTTTGCCGTCGGAATGTCGTATTTTTTCATGAAATCCTTGGCAAACGACTTGCTCGCCTCAAGCCTTGCCGCCTCCTTGACGGGGCCGAACGCCTTATATCCCTTTTGATTGAGCAAATCGACAAGCCCCGCGCCTAACGGGTCGTCGGGCGCGACAACCGTCAAGTCTATCTTATATTTTTTGACGATATCCAAAATTCTGTCAAAATCCATGACCTTGACGTCAAAAAAACATTTTTCGGCTATTTCGGCTATTCCGGCGTTTCCCGGAACGGCGTAAAGCAAGTCTACCTTCGGACTTTTTTTTAGCGCCCACGCTATGGCGTGCTCTCTGCCGCCGCCGCCTATGATAAGTACGTTCATAAAAATCCTCTTTTTCTTAGTTTTACGGTTTCACTCCGATAAAACCCGGGGCGAACGCATAAAAATGCGTTTGCCGCGGATAAAGCCGGATAAAATTTACCTAACTACGGCGCGGCGTTTTAGTGCTTAAAATGCCGTTTGCCCGTAAAAATCATGGCTATTCCGTATTTGTCGCATGCGGCTATGCTTTCGTCGTCCTTTTTGCTGCCGCCCGGTTGAATTATCGCCGTCACCCCCGCCCTTGCCGCCGCCTCGACGCAGTCGGAAAAAGGAAAAAATGCGTCTGAGGCCATGACCGCGCCCTTGGCTCTGCCGCCCGCGTGCTCGATTGCCTGCTCGGCCGCCCAAATTCTGTTGGTCTGACCTATTCCCATGCCGACGGTCGCGCCGCCGCTCGCCAAAACTATGGCGTTACTGCGCGTGTGCTTGACTACGCTCATGGCAAACTTCAAGTCGGAAAGCTGTTCCGCCGTCGGCTTTGCCGCCGTCACCTCCGTGTAGCCGTCAAATACGCCCTCGTCAGGCGTCTGAACCAAAAGCCCGCCCGACACCTGCTTTATAACCGTTTCGGAGGAGTTTTTTTGCTTGATATCCTTTAGCTTTAGCAGTCTTATGTTCGGCTTGCCCGTCAAAACGGCGAGAGCGTCCGCGTCAAAATCCTCGGCGATGACTATCTCGAGAAATATTTTATTAAGCTCCTCCGCCGTCGCCCTGTCGACTACGCCGTTCAACGCCGCTATGCCGCCGAATATCGAGATTTTATCGGAGTTATACGCTTTCATATAAGCGTCGTAAATATTGACTCCGAGACCGACTCCGCAAGGATTGGCATGCTTGACGGCGACGGCCGCCGGCGAATCAAACTCCTTTAGCAGCTCCAAAGCCGCCGACGCGTCGTTTATGTTGTTATAAGAAAGCTCTTTGCCGTGAAGCTGAACGGCGTTTGTCAGCGCGCCCTTTGTTTCGAGGGCTTGCTTATAATATACGGACTCCTGATGAGAATTTTCGCCGTATCTCAGGCTGTCTATTTTTTCGTAGCTCAAAGTAAGGCTTTCGGGAAATTTTATGTTAAGCCGCTTTGCGAGATAGCTTGAAATAAGCGAGTCATAGGCCGCGGTATGCGCGTAGACCTTATACATGAGATATTTTTTTGTGTCGAGAGAGATACCGCCGTTTTTCAATTCGTACAAAACCCCGTCGTAGTCGCGGCTGTCGGTTATAACCGCCACATCCTGATAGTTTTTTGCGGCGGAGCGCAGCATTGTCGGCCCGCCTATGTCTATGTTTTCGACGGCCTCGGCAAACCCGACGTTTTCGCGGCTTATCGTCGCCTTAAACGGATAGAGGTTGACGACGACTATGTCTATCGTGTTAATTTTTAGCTCCGCGAGCTGTTTCATATGCTCGGCGTTGCCGCGCATTGCAAGCAGACCCGCGTGAACCGCCGGGTGAAGGGTCTTTACCCGTCCGTCAAGGCATTCGGGAAAGCCTGTGACGTCGCTTATGTTGACGGTTTTTACGCCCGCGTCCTTCAAGGCTCTTTCCGTGCCGCCCGTCGATATAATTTCATAGCCGAGTTTTTCGATTTCCTTTGCAAATCCGACGACGCCGGTCTTGTCGGATACGCTTATTAAAGCTCTTTTTTTCATGCCGTTACTCCGTATTTTATTATATTTTTTTGTATTTCTATACTTGTTTTTTTGAGGCTCTGCGCCGTTTTTTTTGAGGCTCTGCGCCGCCCTATACCGTTTTTTTGCCGATTACGCATTTGCCCTCCAAAACCGCCTTAACAGCCTCGGGCAAAATTTTGTGTTCCGCCTCAAGCACTCTCCTTTGCAGTGTTTCGGGAATGTCGCCGTCCTTTACCTCGACCTCTCTTTGGAGGATAATATCGCCCGTGTCCGCGCCCTCGTCGACAAAGTGAACCGTCGCGCCCGACGTTTTGTCGCCGGAGGCGATTACCGACTCGTGCACCTTTATGCCGTAGTAACCCATGCCGCAATGCTTAGGGATAAGCGACGGGTGTATGTTTATTATTTTGCCGTAATATTTTTTGACAAAGCCGGGGGCTAAAATCGAGAGATAGCCCGCCAAAACGACGAGATCTATGCCGCGCTCGTCAAGCAACCCGCCTATGTCGGAAAACATCGACTCGGAGTCGCCGCCGTAGTCGCTTTTTTTGAATATGAAATAAGGTATCCCGTTGTTTTTTGCGCGCTCGACGGCGTAAGCGTCGTCCTTGCCGCTTATCAAAAGCTTGATTTCGGCGTCTATGTAGCCCGATTTGACCGCGTCTATGACCGATTGAAAATCGGAACCGCCGCCCGAAGCGAAAACGGCTATATTTTTTTTCATCGTCCCGTGTCCTCCGACGCGAGTATAGCCTGCAATTTTTTGTCGTCGTCGGCTATCTTGTCGGCGAGCGATTTTTTGTATTTTATCAGCCCGTCCGTCAGCGCGGGATATTTTAAGGACAAAATTTGCACGGCCAAAAGCCCGGCGTTTTCAGAGCCGTTGACGGCTACGCAGGCGACGGGTACTCCCGACGGCATTTGCACGGTCGACAGTAGGCTGTCAAGCCCGTCAAGGGTGGAGCTTTTGACGGGAATTCCTATGACGGGCAGAGGCGTAAGCGACGCTATAACGCCGCCCAAATGCGCGGCCTTTCCCGCCGCCGCGATTATGACCTCAAAGCCGTTTTTGACGGCCGATTCGGCGAATTCCGCCGCCTGAAGCGGCGTTCTGTGCGCCGAAATGACTCTGACCGACGTGTCGACGCCGAATTTTTTTAGTATGTCATACGCGGGTTTCACGACGTCAAAGTCGCTTTTGCTCCCCATTATTATCGCCGCCTTTGGCATTTAAGCAATCTCCTTACCGATTTTTTTGTTTTTGCCGTCAAGCAGTCCTTTTTGAAAGAGGAAAACCGCCGATATCAGACTGACGACCCCGATAAATATTATCATAATCGCGACCGAATCCTTGTTTGCAAAGCCGGGAAACGCCAGATAGAGTATGAGCATAAACGCCATAGGCACGACGGCAAGGCGCGGATTTTTGATTATATAAGAATATCCGAGCGCGCCGAAAAGCGCGGGCAGTATGCAGTCAAAGACCGGCTCGACCTCGGGAATAGCAAAAAAGGTTTCGAGAGGCTTTGTAAAAATCGCCAAAAAGACGACGCCGACGCCCATTATCACGGTTTGAGTCAGCGCGCTGACCGCGACGGCTATCGTCGAAACGACCTCGCTCTCCTTGCTACCCCTTGGCGTCTTGGCGGTCTCCTGCGCGTTGAGCGCGCACGGCAGCTTTATGTTTGAAATATTGCCCGTCACAAAGGCGAGATACGTCGCGCCCGGCCCCAAAAGCGGTGCAAAAATCGCAAATTCGGCGATGGCCGAGCTCCAATAAATGACGGCGACTACGCCGAACGCGGCAAAAAACGCCGTATAATCGGGCTTTGCGTTGAGATAAACGGCGATGGCTATCGGCGCGCACACAAAAAGCGTGTCGCAGACGAGAACCCATATTCTTCCGCTCGCGTGAATTTTTTTGTCATATTCCGAAAGGTTTTTATAAATATCTTTTTTCATCGTCGCTCCTTTAGGCAAATATCGCGCCCAAAATCAAAGATACGGGAATCGCGCTCAGCATTCCTACAAGCATACTTATGCTCAAAGAAAAGCTCTGCAGCCATTCGCGTTTTTTTGCGGCCTTAGTAATCAACGCCATACTGCCTATCGCGGCAAGCATGGCGATAAACGGCACGACGCTCGTATACTCGTCTATATGAAAACCGCCGAACGCCTGACCTATAGCCCCGCCCATATACGCCGCGCAAAGCGCGATAAATATGGAAGTCGAGACGACGTTGCCAAGCTCCGGCAGATTTAACTTCTTTTTCTTTTTGACGTTCGGCGCGGCGTTTTCCGTTCCCGAAGGGCTTTGAGTATTCTCTAAATCGGCATTTTGCGGAATACCTGCGCCGCTTTGGTATTCCGTAGCCTCGCCGTTTTCCGCATCGGCGGCAGACGGCTTATCTTTTTTGTTGCCGCCCTTCAAAATCAGCGAATACCGCTTTAGTCCGAAGGCGCACAATAGCCCGCCGAGGATTATTCCTATCGACATGACGAGGGCGATTGTGACAAATACGCTCCCGGTAATATTGCTGTCCGCGCCGAGAGCCGAGCCCGTCGCCTCCGCCGCCGCGGCGTTCGCCGCCGTCAGCTCATACATAAGCGAGCCTATGACGTTGAGCCTCAGCCACGAAAAGGGTATTCCCAAAAACTCGATAAGCCCGAACATGGTGACAAGAATGCCTACGCTCGGAAGTATAGAAAAGACCGCGCTCGACGTTATTACCTTGTTGAGAACGGCGCGGCTCATGCCTATTTTTTGCCCTTCCTTATATGCGGAAATCAAAAAAAAGACGGCTTGCGCGCAAACTACGGCGATGACGACTATGACTATTAAGTATATTGCCGCTGCGTTAAACACTTAGCTCCTCCTTTATGCCTTATTTTATCGGCGAAAAAACCGCCGTTCAATCAAATTGCCGCAGTCTACTTCATATACAAAAATCTTCTGCAATTAGGACACTCCGAATAATCCCCCGGGTTTTTTAGCTTAGTCAACACGTCGAACGGCACGTCCATACCGCAGCCCTTACACAAATTTTTGTCGACCAGCTCGACAAAGGCGGGCAGACGTTTTTCGTTTCTTATAACCTTATACGCCTCGACGGTTTCCTTTGGCAGCTGCGCCTCGAGGGCGTTTTTTTGTTTTATCAGAGCGTCGGCCTCTTCCTTTCTTTGGTTTTTTATTTCTTCAAACGCCGCCGCCGCCCGCTTTTTTTTCTCGGTGTTTTCGTATATAACCTTGAGCAGCTTTGTCGACATAGCGGTGATTTCGTCTATGCGCCGCCTCGTCTTGGATAGCTCGCTGTCGCCGACCGTCAGGCTTTCTCTTTCCTTTTCAAGCTTTTTGAGATAAAATTCGTATTCGCCGAGGCTGTCCGTGCCGGCGTCTCCGTTTATGCTGTTGACGGCGGAGACAAGCTCCGACTTGTTGTCCTCCGATTCGGTGACATTTTCGTCAAGGCGGCCGTAGCTGTTTATAATTTCCTTGGCGTCGTTTTCATATTTTTTTATCGTTTCCACCGATTCGTGAATATTCTTTTGGCAAAGCGTCATTTCCTTATAGGGCTTGCTGTCCTTCAACTCGTTTTCTAAATTGAGAATCAGACGGTCTACCCTCTGATACTCAAGAATTTTGTCCATTATCGTCATACTCTCTCCTTTTGCGGTACAAAAGCAACGCGGCGTCGTAAGCCGCCTTTTTTTTTGCACAACCAATATTGTATACTGTTTTTAATATTTTGTCAAACTCCCCGGCCTTTTTTTTGAGCATTATATAAAAGTCGTCGTTTTTGCGGTCAAAATTGCCCTTTCCGAACAACAAATACAGCTCTTCCTCGCCGATATTGCCGCCGTCCGCCCCGATTTTGCCCGTTTGCGCCGCTCCGCTCCCCGCAACCGCCGATATGATATCATAGAGCCTTTGCCCGTCAAGGACGGCCGCGTCGCTTGTTATCAGATAACCGTTCAAAATCAAAAAAGCGCGCAATTCGGGCGCGTTCCTATGAGGAACCAAAACCAAACGCTTGCCGCGCGGCGGGGGCTTTTTGCCGAGTATGGATATTATATTATAGCCGCCCATGCCGGCTATGACAAAGACGTCGGCCTCGTCAAAATCAATGCTTTCAAAGCCGTCCGACAGCCGCGTCTCTATTTTGTCCGACAGCCCCAAGGCCGCGGCGAGCTTTTCGGCTTTTTTTAGCGACGGCGCGCTTATGTCGGCGGCTATCGCCCGCTTTGCCGCGCCTCTTATCACTGCGAGCGCGGGCAGCTTGCCGTGGTCGGCGCCTATGTCGCAGAGGCTTTCGCAGTCTAAGACGCCGAGTATAGCGTCGAGTCTTACGTCCGACTTAAGCGGCTTCACAGCTTGGGCACGACTATAGTAAAGTCGTCGATATAAAACTTGTCGCCCGCCCCCGAATAGTCGTGAACAAGCTCCATAATTCTAAGCATACACGGATATATCGGAAGAACGATAAACAAAATCAGCCCGAACGTCGTCAGAGTAAACGCCATGACGCATACGGTAAGAACGCTGTAAAAGCATACGCCGCTATAAAACTTAGCCTTAAAGCCGCCGCCGCGCTTTGGGTCAAAGCTGTTTTTTAAGGCCTTAAGCGTCTTTTCGCCTTTAAAAATATTCGGCGACCAACCGGCAAAAAGCGCGAATTTCAGCGAAAACAACGCTATGCCGACGACGATTACCGCGAGTAGGGTCAAAAAATTGGGAAACAAATTAAAAAGCAACAACAGCGACACGGCTATTAAAAGGGTCAGCCCTCCCGATATCAGCGATTTTAGCGCGGCGTACGCCAGCGAGCTTAGCGGATGAGAAAAATAACCCGAGGCCAGCTTGCCGCGCATTTTTGACGACATATAGCCCCCGACGTAGGCCGTAGTGACGGGGTCGAACGCCGCCTTTAAAAAACCCGCAAAAAACAACAGAACCGCGACTATTATATAGCTAAAAAACAGCTTGTCGCCGTATTTGCCCACCGTGTCCAAAATATTCTGATAGACGGTCTTGGTCTCCTCGGCGGCGTCGCCTATGCTTTTTTCGCCTCTCAAGAGACCGCTGGCTATGCCGCTTGCCTCGTCTATATATCCCGCGCTTTCGATATCGTTATAGACGGGACGCAGGGTGGGAACTAAAATCCCCGCCCCGAGCGCCAAAATGACTATTACGACGATAACGCCGTACAAAAACGTACCGAATACAAGCCCCAAATTTGACAATAGCACCGATCGGGAATATTTATAATACATACGCTATTTTCTCCATATAGAAAACTTTTTTAAATCCTCTCTTTCAAGCCCCGAAACGTCGTAGTATACCGTATTGACAAGCACGGGAACGTAGACGCACGCGAACATGATAAACAGAGCGTTGACTACGGCTCCCGCCGCCGCGATTTTTGTAAACATGAGCGCGACGTAGACCGTCTCATAGACTATGAGCGGCAGGGCTATCGCCGCCGCCACCTCGAGATTGCGCTTTTTGAGCCTTAGGGTATGAGCGAGCGACGCAAAGGACTTCATTCCCGTATAGGTCATAAAAGCCGGCCACACGATGAGCATAGAAAAAATCAGAGCCGTCAATATTATCGTAAGCAAAAGCGTCGCCGCCGACAATATAAACGCGCCCAACTCAAAGCCGCCGAACGCCACGACCCAAAGGTTGATAAACACCGCCGCCGCCGTAAAGAAAAACTCCGCGGTAACGATCGAAAAGAATACGAATATGAGATTGGGAACAAAATTGTTATTGACGCTCTTTGCAAACCTGACATAGTGAAAGTCGCCTATGTGCATGTCTCTCTCGACTATCGCCGAGATATAGCTGATCGTCACCGTCAAAACTACCATTGTGACGGGCAAAAGCAGCGCGGTGTGGAGCTTGAAATTGGTTATGCCGAAAAATATCTCGGGGAAATTTCCGTAGGCATAAAAGTCCCTGTCAAAAAAACCCGCCAAAAACTCGTTTACCGACGGAATAGGCGCGATAAAAATCAACAAAACCGCCGCCAAAAGAGCCGACGGCGCAAGCTTAAAAAACTTGTTTTTGTTTCTCAGATATTCAAAGACATAAAATATATATTTCATAATATGTATTATATGATTGAGGCGGTTCTGTTCCGCGCTTATACGAGCAGCTTGCCTCTCAATTCCCCCAAGGAGTTCATTTTGTTTTTTTCGACGTATTTTTTTAAGCCGTCGGCGATAAGCCCCGAGCTTAAGGGGTCTATTAGGTTTGCCGTTCCCACCTGAACCGCCGCCGCGCCGCAGAGTATAAACTCAAGCGCGTCGGAGGCGTTCATTATGCCGCCCATTCCGACAATCGGAAGCTTGACGGCGTTGTAGACCTCCCAGACCATTCTAAGGGCTATAGGCTTGATAGCGGGGCCTGAAAGCCCGCCCGTCACGTTTTTTAAGACGGGACGCCGTCTTTCGACGTCGACCGCCATGGCCTTTATGGTGTTTATAAGCGATATAGCGTCCGCGCCGCCGTCCTCTGCGGCTCTCGCGTTGTCGGCTATGTCGGCAACGTTCGGAGACAGCTTGACCATAAGCGGCTTTTTGGCGTGTTTTTTTACCGCGGCGGTTATTTTTTTGACGCTCTGCGGCGTTACGCCAAAGGCCATACCGCCCTCCTTGACGTTCGGGCAGGATATATTAAGCTCGATTATCGAGACGCTCGTGTCGTTTAGCCTGTCGGCAAGATAGCAATAGTCGGCCTCGCTGTCGCCGGCGATATTGGCTATGACCTTTATCTTTTTTGTTTCGAGATACGGCAGCATGTTTTTTATAAAAACGTCTATGCCGGGGTTTTGAAGTCCGACGCTGTTTAGCACGCCGCCGTAGGCTTCGGCTATACGCGGCCCGGGGTTTCCCTCGCGCTTTTCTCTCGTCAGACCCTTGACGGATATTCCGCCGAGTCTGTCTATGTCAAATAATTTTGAAAACTCAAAGCCGAACGAAAAGGTTCCGCTCGCAGCTATGACGGGATTTTTGAAATCTACGCCGCAAATGCTAACGGCCAAAGGATTAGTCGTCATAATATCACCTCTTTTATATCAAATACCGGCCCGTCGGCGCATACGCGCCTGTTGCCGTTTGTCGTCAGACACGCGCATACATAGCACGCGCCGATTCCGCAGCCCATTCTCGCCTCCGTTGATATGTAGGTCGGAATTTTTAGGTCTAACGCCTTTAACGCCTTAAACATAGGCGCGGGGCCGCAAGACAAAATCATGTCGGGAGCGATATTAAAGACGTCTCTTTTGAACGCGTTGGTTATAAAGTCGGCCTCGCCGTATGAGCCGTCGTCGGTCGCTACGACGGTTTTTTCTGAGACCTTGGCAAAATCGTCCTCGCAAATGACCTTTGACTTTGTGCCGAAGCCTAAATATGTATAAAATTTTACGCCCTTATACTTATATTTTTGTATGACGGAATAAAGCGGAGGACAACCGAGGCCGCCGCCTACAAGCGCGATTTTTTTTGCCGTTTCGGGAATCTTGTCAAAGCCGTTGCCGAGAAAAACCGTCGCCGGCAGGTCGCCGCCCTTTAGTCTCGACAAAAACGTCGTTCCCTTGCCCTTTATCTCAAATACGCATTCGAGGGTTTTTGCCGCCGCGTCGTGCTTATAGACGCTTATCGGCCGTCTGAGCAACACGCCGTCAAACCTGCCGACGGAAATATTAATAAACTGCCCCGGTGTGAATTCAGGAAGATAAGGACTGTGAAACTTCATTCTTATTACGCCCTTAGTCAGCTCCGTGTTTTCTTTGACGTTTAAAAAAAGCTCTTTCATCAAATGCCGCCCCTTATATTTGGTATTTTTCCGCTTTTGTAGGAAGGTTCGCGGAAAATTTATTATATTATATCATATATCACGAATATTTGCAAGAGAAATTTTTTATGAGGTTTATGGCATAGGGGCAAACGCATTTTCATGCGTTCGCCCCGTTGCGGCCTAAAGCCCTATCGCGAATATTATTTTCTTTATTAAGTTTATGGGCTTTAAATTCATTTTTAGCCTATACAAAAAATCGCGGTAAGGCTCGCCCGCCGGCTCGACGTCCGCGACCGTCTTGATATTCAACGCCTTATAAAGCGCGGATTCGTCCCAACTCGGCGGAATTTTTATAGTAACCGTCCGGCTCTCTCCGGCTAACATGTCAAAGAAGTTGTCCGAAAACGGCGCGGTCACTCCGTCGATTTCGAGGCGGACGTAACGGGCGTAATATTTTGACGTCAGCGTAAGCTCCGCCCCTCCGTCGGATATTTTGACGGCGGTATTTATGCCGCTCTTAGGCAGCTCAAGCTTTCTCTCCTTTTTAAAGAGCGCGGTTTTGCGCGATATTACAACGCCGGCCGATTCCATAACGACGACAAAGACGCAGTTATAGCCGCGCGTCTTTAGCAGGTCTTTAAAGTCGAGGCCGGCTATTTTTTTTGCCTCGCCGCTCCTTAGCTCGACGCCGCCAAGCGCGCCCTCCGCCAAGGCCTCGCCGTCAAAGCCTTCGACGCGCCACTTAAAGACGGCAAAAACATATTCCGCGCTTTCGTTGACCGCGTGCACGACCATTTCGGGCGAATTGTTTTCTATCGAAACGTCGACGGGCGCATTGAAGCGTTTCGCGGCGTATTGCAGCGCCTTGTAGTTTCCGTAATAGTCTACGCTCGCCCACGAGCTGACCGGCCAGCAGTCGTTAAACTGCCAATAAAGCGCGCCGTTGCAGCGTCCCGCGTTTCGTCTCCAATGCTCGACCGGCTCTCTCATGCACTCCGCCTGAACTATCTGCGTGAGATAGACGAGGTCGTCAAAGCTTTTTGGAAAGCGGAAATCGGAGACTAAATAATATTTCATTA
>JAISRB010000083.1 GCA_031273825.1 Clostridiales bacterium | reverse complement strand
CGTTGCGCATACGCTCCACTCGCCGGGTTTCCCCTCTTGCGGCAACAAGATTGCCGCAATTCACCCCTTTTCGCGCGCTTTGCGCGTCAATGGGGGCAACCAAAAAGCGCGGTTTTTGGTTGCCCTAAGTAAAGCTTTTCGGGTCATGCAGTCGCAAGCCCCGACTTTAGGGGAAACGCGCTCGTTACGCCGTAGGCTGCACTCGCCGGGTTTCTCGGTTTTTTAGTTTTTCTTAAAATTTATTAAATAATACCCCCACACGTTTGTAGACAAAAAAGGTCAAAACGGCGATAATCGCGCCCCTCAGCAGATTGAAGGGGATAACTCCGAGAAATATATAGTATGTGAAAAAGTTCTCTACGGTGATATTCGGATAAATCGGGCGGAGCATACCGAGGAGGGGCGTCCAACTGCCGCCGAACATAAATTTGACATAAAAAGGAATGAGAATAAAGGAATTCAGGAGGATTCCGACAAACGTTACGGCGAGAACGCCGAAAGTCAGCGCGGATTTTGCCGAGCGTTTTGTGCGCGACGAACGGTAAAGCAGCGACGAGGACGCGACGAATACCATGCCGATCAGCATATCTCCGAATTCGCCGACAAGCATCGTGCCGCTAAAGGGCATCTTGAGCAGGCATTTTAAGATTATTACGACGCAGCCCTCGACCGGCCCGAACATAAAGCCCGCGATAAGAGCCGGCAATTCGGAAATCTGAATATCCAAAAAGGACGGAAATATCGGCAGCGGAAATTTTACGTAAAGATAGAAAATAAAGCTTATCGCGGTCAAAATCGCCAGCTTTGCAACCTTTGAGGCCGACCAGCGTTTATTTGTATTATTCGCAATTGACATGAAAGCCCTCCGTCGCATGATATTATACGACATTTGAGAGCGTAAGTCAAATTTTTTTGTGTGGGTTAGTCAACGGCTTTAAAATTATTCCCGAAAACCGACCGTTTTGCTCCGCGTTACAACAACTCCGCGACCTCCGCCGCGCTTGCGGTGGCGTTTGCGATGCGGCCGGGTTTTTTGGCATCGCCGACGAGATAGACCCGCGCGAATTTATCTTTTATTTGCTCATAGAGCTTTGTCTCGGGGCGCACGCCCATGGCCAAAACGACGTTGTCGGCGGCGATTTTTGAGGCTTGCTTTGACTTTACGTTTTCGGCGATTATGCCGCCGTCCTCGATTTTTATCAATTTCAGACCCGTCAAAATTTCGGCGTTTAAGGCGGCGAGCTTGGGGAGAATATCGTCTCTGTGCTGCATCCACATGCCGGGGGCGGGCGAGTCCGCCATTTCGATTACCGTCACGGAATTGCCGGCCTCCGCGAGGATAAGCGCGGTGTCAAGACCCGTCATTCCCGAGCCGATTACGGCGACTCGTTTGCCCTTTATTTCGACTGTTTTTCTGAATATGTCGGCGGACGAGCAGACGAAAGCTTTGTCGATTCCCTCTATGCCCTTCGGCAGTATAGGAACGCCGCCCGACGCTATTATTACGGCGTAAGGCGACAGCCTTGTCAGGGTCTCCTCGGTCGCCCGTTCGCCGAGGCGTATATCCGCGCCGCACAGCCTTGCGGCGTACTCCAAATCTTGAGCCGCCCAGCCTATTTTTGTCTTTGATTTTTCGCTTGCCGCCATGGCGGACTGACCGCCGACGAACGGGCGTTCCTCAAACAAAACCGTCTTAAAGCCGCGTCTTGCCGCAAGCTCCGCGGCGGTAAGCCCTGCGGGGCCGCCGCCTACGACGGCGACAAGCCGTCCGTCTCCGTCAGCTCTTAAGGGCTTGCCCTCGCGGCCGAGGAGTGGGTTGACGGCGCACGTTCCGTGCTTTCCGACATACGCGTTGTGCTGCATACTTTCAAAGCAGTTAAGACAGCATATGCAACGCTTGATTTCCTTTTCGCGTCCGCTTGCCGCCTTTAAGGCAAAATACGGGTCGGCGATATGAGGCCGTCCGAGCGAGACAAAATCCGACACGCCGTCGGCTATCTGCCGTTCGGCGAGAGCGGGGGTTCTTATGAGATTGACGGCGAGAATAGGCAGGCTTACGGCGGCTCTGACGGCCTTTATCATGCCGGTCCGCCACCCCTCCTCAAAGGAAGCAGGCTCAAGCCAATAGTTAAACGTGTCATATGACGCGCAGCTTACGTCGAGCGCGTCTATACCGGCCTTTTCAAGGATTTTTGCCATTTCTACGCCCTCGTCCAAGCTATAACCTCTGTTAGTGTATCCGAGCCTGTCGTAGCATTCGTCGACGCTCAGCCGCACGACGACGGGAAGCCCCGGGGCGGAGACCTTTATGCCTGATATTATTTCGAGCAAAAAGCGCATTCTGTTTTTTAGATTGCCTCCGTATTCGTCGGTTCGGCGGTTTGTGTGAGGGCTTAAAAATTGTTGAATGAGATAGCCGTGGGCGGCGTGGAGAACCGCTCCGTCACAGCCGGCCTCCTTTACGCGCGCGGCGGCGGCGATAAAATCGGCGATTAGCTTTTTTATTTCGCGGCGGCGCAGGGCGCGGACTCTTCCGCCCGAAAAATATGACGGCTCGACCCTTGACGGGCCGACGGAGGAGGGCACAAGCTTTTTGTCGACGAGAAATCTGCCCGCCGACGGAGCTATCTTAAAGAGCAGCTTGCCGAATTTGTCGGTCAATCTGTCCATAGCGACGCAGAGCGGAATTGTTCCGATCATGAGTCCTATATTTTGACGGCCGGGGTGGTGAAGCTGTACAAAAAACTTGGCTCCGCATTCGTGAATTTTGTCGGCGAATTTTTTTAGCGGTTGGGTTTGATAGCCGCGGCTTATGCCGAGCTGATTAAAGGCCGCCGCTCCGGTAATATCGTTGACGCGCGTTATTTCGGTCATGATAAGCCCCGCGCCGCCCTTTGCGCGTTCGGCGTAATAGTTTATCATTTCGTCCGTGGGCGTTCCGTCAAAGCGTCCGAAGCCCATCATCATAGGGGGCATGACTATTCTGTTTTTTATCGTACAGCCGCCTATGTTAAACGGCGTAAATAAGTTGTCGTATGGCATAAAAAATTCCTTAATCTATAAATTTCAAAAACTCCCGTTAAGAAATTAAAAAATTCTCAAAACGGGAGTTTTTTCGGAAATATGGTCTTATTTTTGTATCAGCTTATAAATTTTGAAAAAATCGTCCTTGTCGAATATTTTAGGAACGGGATAGAGCGGGTTGGCCTCCTTGTAGGCGTTGTCTATCATCTTAGGAATATCCTCGTCCTTTATGCCGTCGGCCTTGTCGGGAATATTCATCTCCCGGTTCATGCGCCTTATTGCCTCGATAAAGGCCTTTGCCTTTGTCTCGTCGCTCTCGGCCTTATCGGTCAGATTGACGCAGTCGGCAAGCTCGGCGAGCTTTTTGTAGGCCTTTTCGCCGTATGCGTCGAGAACGTAAGGCATTATTATGGCGTTGGCAAGCCCGTGCGGCGTGTTATAAAAGCCGCCGAGGGTGTGGGCTATCGCGTGAATGTTGCCTACGTAAGCGCGGGTAAACGCCACGCCGGCTTTAAAGGAGGCCTCTTGCATGTTTTTGCGCGCCTCTAAGTCGCCGCCGTCCTTGTAGGCCTTTATGAGATTGTCAAAAATAAGCCTTACGGCGTCGATTGCATATTGCTTTGTCCGCTTTGTGTTGCTCTTGCCGATATAGGCCTCGACCGCGTGGCAAAGCGCGTCCATACCCGTCGTCGACGTGACGTGAGGAGGCAGGTTTTTTGGCAAGGACGGGTCGAGTATGGCCCAGTCGGGAATGAGGTGCAGGTCGTTTATAGCGTATTTTTCGTGGGTCAGAGGGTTTGACACGACGGCGGCTATTGTCGCCTCGCTGCCCGAGCCGGACGTCGTCGGCACGGCATAAAAACGCGGCGTGTTTTTTCCGACCTTGAGCAAGCCCTTCATCTGCGGAATGGTCTTGTCGGGTCTGGCTATTCTCGCGCCCGCGGCCTTTGCGCAGTCCATAGGCGAGCCGCCGCCGAGGGCTATTATACATTGACAGGCGTTGTCGTTATAGATTACGACCGCGTCCTCGATGTTGTCGATTATAGGGTTTGGCTGCGTTTCGTTATAAATCGCGGCAAAAATACCCTCCGCCTCGAGCGACTCTTTGAGTCCGCCGGCGATTCCGAGCCTTGTCAGCGTCTTGTCCGTGATGATAAGCGCGCGCTCAAAGCCGTGTTCCTTGATGAGCGCGGGGAGCTTTGACAGCGAGCCTTCGCCCTGCAACAGCCGCGGCTCGCGCCAGTTAAAGAGGTAGACCGCCCCTCTGAAGGCGTTTTGATAAATTCTGCAATAAGCGTTAAAAATTCCCGACATACTTTTACTTCCTTGTAATTTTATTTTTTTGATAAGGACGATTTTAATCTCCGTTTTTTTGTCCTTATTTATTATACCACATATCTTGTCAAAGTCAAGAGTATAATCGCGGCCTTAAAAATTTTTTTGTATATCGGTCGCATTTTAGGCGTTTTTCCCCGTTCAAAGGCTTGAAAATGACGGCGTTTTGTGATAAGATATATCGGTATGCGGGGATATATGAAAGGTATCGGACAAAAATTAGAGGGCTTCAAGCTTTTTTTTATCGACATTGTCAAGTGGCTGTTTCTCGCGGGGCTGACGGGCTGCGCGGTCGGGGCGGTCGCGTCGGGCTTTATTTTTTTGCTCGTCAAGGCCTGCGGGCTGACGGAGAGGTTTGAATATTACTATTTGTTTTTGCCCGCAGCTCTGTTTTTGTCGGGGGCCGCGGTCAAGCATCTCGCGCCCGACGCGGAGGGACACGGAACCGAAAAGGCCATTCAGGCCGTTCACAACCAAAACGGAAAAATAAAGCTCGGCGTCGTTCCCGTCAAAATTGCGGCGACGGTCGTGACCATTGCCGCGGGCGGCTCCGCCGGCAAGGAGGGGCCGACAACGCAAATAGGGGCGGGGATAGCCAGCTTTATCGCCGGCGTTTTTAGACTGTCGGACAAGGACAGAAAGCGGTTGGTCATATGCGGAATGGGCGCGGCGTTTGCCGCGATATTCGGCGCGCCGGTCGCCGCCGCCGTCTTTGCCGCGGAGGTGCTTGTCGTCGGGCGGCTCAATCTCAAAAACATTTTTTCGATAATGACGGCCTCGGTCGCCGGATATCTCGTATACGCCGCTATAGGCGCGGGCGGCGAGCTTATGCCGCAAATTTCGCTTGTCATTACGCCGGCAAACGCGCCGTTTAATCTGTCCTTCGCGCTTTTTTCGGGGATATTTTTCGGCTTGGCCGCGCTGATGACGATATTCGCCGTCAACGGATTTCACAAGCTGTCCGAAGGACTCAAAATATACAAGCCGCTAAAGGGGCTTATAGGCGGAACGGCTCTCGTCATACTCGTTTTTATATTCGGGTCGGACTACCTCGGAATGGGCATAGAATATTTTATGAACGTCGCCTCCGGCGCGGAGGCGCGGTTTTATGATTTTATATTAAAAATAATATTTACGGCGATAACGCTGTCATTTTGCGGCAGCGGCGGAATTCTTACGCCGCTTATGTTTATAGGCATGACGGCGGGGAGCGCGTTTGCCGCCGTTTTTAACCTCGACCCGACGGTCTTTGCCTGCCTCGGCTTTCTCGCCGTGCTTGCCGGCGCGACAAACACCCCGCTCGCTTGCATAATAATGGCGTTTGAGATGTTTGCAAGCCCGTCTCTCGCGCTTATGGCGGCGATAGCCTGCCCCGTCGCCTATCTCGTAACGGGGCACAGAAGCGTCTATCCGACGCAAATGCTGCGCGAATCTAAAATATCGTCGATATGGATAGAATCGCTGACGGCAAAAGAGCCGATAGAAAAGGCGTTAAAATAGAGGTCATATTGAGGGATTGCAATATCATTCGCCGCAAAAACCGTTAAAGATTCAGAAATTTTTCGTTTTTTTTCCGAAAAAGCCATACAAAACTTTACAAATTTTAAAAAAGGACTATACAAAACTAAAAATATGTGATAGAATATGTATGGGAAATCTCAATTCGGGAGTGTAAGAAATGGAAAAAAAGAAAGCGGCCGCGTTCTTTAAGCGCGCGCTCGGGTTTGTTTGCGTAACTATTATAGCCTTAACGTTGGTTTCGGGGGCGTATTTGTCGTTCTTCTTTATCGTTCATCAACCGGTCGAAACCGGCGCGCGGGAGGAGTCCGCCGATTTTGTCTTTGACATAAACGCCTTAAACTATATGGACGTAGGCGACGACGGGAGCTTTAGCATAATGCTGCTGTCCGATTTACATATGACCTTCGGCGCGGCCGTTTTGAGAGACAAAAAGACCTATGACGGCATTAGCAAGGCCTTAGAGACGCAAAATCCCGACCTCGTAATAGTCAACGGCGACGCGTGGGCGACCCCTCTCAATTTGCCGAGTCTGACGACCTTTGCCGATTTTATGGAAAGCAAGCGCGTATATTGGGCATATGCCTTCGGCAATCACGATTCGGAATTCGGGTTTTCCAAGACGCGCTTAGTCAACAAGCTCAAGGAATACGAGTATTGCGTCTTTGACGAAGGGCCGAAAAACATTACGGGAAATTCAAATTATTTTATAAACCTAAGAAAGGGCGGCGACATAGTCTATACGCTTTCGATTATCGATTCAAACGAATACGTCAAGTATAGAAAAATTTACGACTACGTTCACGCCGATCAGATGGAATGGTTCGGGCGGACGCTCGACGCAATAAGGGCGGCGGCGGGCGGCATAGTTCCCGTTTCGGTCTTTCAGCATATACCCGTTCCCGAATTTAAGGAGGTCTACGACAGCCTGCTCGCCGATGGATATTTTGATACGCATTTGTCGGACAAGGGCGTTTACAGCCCCGACTACAACAGCGGATTTTTGAGCTTTCTCGAGGCGGCGGGAGGCGTGGATGCCATGTTTTTTGCGCACGACCACTACAACGACTTCGGCGGCTACGCCCCGGGTTCAAGCATATATATGCAATACGGCTATTGCTCGGGCTATATGGCCAACCTGACAAAGGAGCTTGACCGCGGAGTGACCATGGTATATCTCGGCTTAGGCGCGGACGGCTTTTTGACCCTCGACCCGTCGAGGGATATCAAGCACATAATGTACGGCGAAATGTAGCGGAGCATATAATCGCCGCAAAACGGCGGCTTTTAAGTTAAGGGTATTCCAAAGAAATTTTAACGCAAAAACGAGGGTTTTTTAATTTGATTAAAAAACAGTTGTTGTTTTTGCGTTTTTTTGATATAATAATAAAAGAGAACTGCGGTGGCGCAGTATCCTAGTCAGAACGGAGTGCATTGAAAAGCGGGTCATAAAAAACGCTGAAAGAGCACATCGATGAAGTTTCTTGTGCCGGCCTTAATCGCCAAATTGGGGTTGGTGCTGGGAGTTAAGATTTATGGGCGGCGCGCAAAGGCATGCGGAGACCGACCCATTTTTCGCGGAGACCCGTCATAGTGGCGCGGACAAAAAACAAGCGTTACTTTTCGGGATTAAACCTGCATTGCGGCAAGACTTTGCTGTGTGCAGAGTAGCTTGCCTTGAGTGAAGCAAGAGAATTGGAGATTACGCACGGGCCGGTCAGGGCCTTGAACGGCGCGGCGATTGCTCTATGAAACTTGCCTTTGCAAAATAAGGCTAAATGTATTCGTGTTCTGCTATAAAGGAAAACTTCTAGGCTGAGATTCCAAGTCCTTCGGGGATTATAGTGCGTACTCAGTGGTCATCCGGTATTCTTTAGCGGAAACGTTAAGGAGTCCGCGCTAATCGGAAACGACTCGTATGGCGACAGCGAGCGCGCGGTTACAGGGAAATCCAACCGGACCTTAAGGCGCAAGGTTTATCCGAGGGGCTGCCACCGTATTCTTTTTTGTTTTTTTGAAATATTTTTTAAAAAGCTTTTATGCGTTTTCACTATAATGTATTGACAACCCCGTCATATTGTGATAGAATTAAAAACCGAGAAATATAAAAAAGGGGGAGTATGCAAAATGAACCTAAAGGCACGGATACTCGACGGAGACGGCATTGACAAGGCGTTAAACAAAATAGCGCGCGAAATTGTCAAAGACAACGCCGGAGAGCTTTCTTCGCTTGCGCTTGTCGGCGTCAGGACGAGGGGCGTTCCGCTGGCCAAAAGAATAGCCGCGTATATAAAAAAAGCGGCGGCAATCGACGCGCCTATAGGCGTTTTGGATATAACCCTATACCGCGACGACCTCGGCATAATCGGCGAACACCCCGTTATCAACAGCACCGAGATAGAATTTAACGTCATCGGCAGAACCGTCGTCATAGTCGACGACGTGCTTTTTACCGGCAGAACCGTCAAGGCGGCGATAGACGCGGTCATGGAATACGGCAGACCAAAAAAAATCGGGCTGGCGGTATTGATTGACAGAGGCCGCCGCGAGCTGCCGATCAAGGCCGACTATATAGGCAAGCGCGTCGCGACGGAGGGAAACGAAAGAGTAGTCGTCCGTCTCAAGGAGACCGACGGCGGCGATTGCGATTGCGCGGAAGTCTATTGCTAAGGCGCGTAAGGCTTTGGCGACAGCCTTGCTTGACGCGCAGTTAAAAGAAAAACCGCCGCCCCGTTATGATAAAATTTGCCAAAGGAGAAAATCGGTGAAGCACCTACTCGGACTCAGAGAGCTTGAAGTCTCCGACATCGAAAGCGTACTTTCGCTTGCCGTCGAGATGAAAAAAATTCTCAAGCAAAACGTAAAAAAGACCAACCATTTGAGCAACAAGAGCGTGGTCACGCTTTTTTATGAAAACAGCACGCGTACAAAGACCAGCTTTGAAATCGCCGCGAAATTTATGGGCGCGTCGCTCAGCGGCATTTCCGTCGCGCAGTCGAGCGTTCAAAAGGGCGAAACCCTGATAGACACCGGCAAGACGCTTGACGCGCTTTGCACCGACGTCATCATCATTCGCCACAACGTCTCGGGCGCGCCGCATTTTCTCGCAAAAAATATAAACGCGTCGGTGATAAACGGCGGCGACGGAATGAACGAGCACCCGACGCAGGCCCTTCTCGACATCTTTACGATAATAGAGGAGCGCGGAAGCCTCAAGGGGCTTAACGTCGCCATAGTCGGCGACGTCAAGCACAGCCGAGTCGCGAGAAGCAACCTCTGGGGAATGACAAAGCTCGGCGCAAAGGTCACGCTTGCGGCTCCCGATACGCTCATGCCCGAGGGAATAGAGCGCGCCGGCGCGCGCATAACGACCGACGCCGACGCGGCGGTCAGGGGCGCGGACGTAGTAATGGGGCTTAGGCTTCAGCTTGAGCGCATGAAATCGGGGCTTATTCCGAGCATAAGCGAATATAACGAAATGTACGGGCTTAGCAAAAGGCGCGTAGGCTTAGCCGACAAAGACGTCATGATACTTCACCCGGGGCCTGTCAACCGCGGCGCGGAGATAAACGGCGACGTAGCCGACGCGGACAACAGCTTTATCGAGCGGCAGGTGACAAACGGCGTGGCGATAAGAATGGCGGCTCTTTTTTTGCTGACCAGGGGCAACAATCCGATATAAAAAAAGGAGGCGGTGAAACGTTATGCGTTTACTCATAAAAAACGGGCTTGCGGTAAAGCCCGACGCGGTAGTCAAAGAGGATATTTATATAGAAAACGGCAAAACCGTCAAAGCGCGTAAGGGCTTTTTGCCCGACGAAACCATAGACGCGGAGGGGCTTTATGTCATGAACGGTTTTTTTGACATGCACGTTCATTTGAGAGAGCCGGGCTTTGAATATAAGGAGGACATAGAGTCTGGAACGGGGGCGGCGGTAGCCGGAGGCTTTTGCGGCGTTTGCTGTATGCCTAATACTAAGCCCATGTGCGACAACCCCGCCGTCGTCTCTTATATAAAGGAAAGAGCGAGGCAGGCCGACAACTGCAAGGTATACCCGATAGCTTCGATAACAAAGGGGCAAAGGGGCGAGGAAATCACCGAGATGTTCAAGCTAAAGAGAGCCGGCGCGGTTGCGCTTAGCGACGACGGCCTGCCCGTCTCAAACGGCAACGTCATGAGACTGGCCTTAGAATATGCAAAGACCGTAGGGATTCCTCTGATTTGCCACGAGGAGGACAAGGATATAGCGGCGGACGGAGTCGTCAACGAGGGCTACAACGCGACGATCGCGGGGCTTAGGGGTATTTCACGCGCCGCCGAGGAGGTCATGATTGCGCGCGACGTAATTCTTGCCGAAAGCTTAGGCGCGGGCGTGCATATAGCGCATATCAGCACGGCGGGGAGCGTCGAAATTATCAGAAACGCAAAACGCCGCGGCGTCAAGGTGACGTGCGAAACCTGTCCGCATTATTTTTCGGCGACCGACGAGCTTATATTGTCGTTTGACGCCAACACCAAGGTAAACCCGCCGCTTAGAACCGAAAAAGACAGGCTTGCCATAATAGAGGGAATAAAGGACGGCACAATCGACGCGATAGTCACCGACCACGCGCCTCACCACATAGACGACAAGCTCGTTGAATATAATTACGCCGCAAACGGAATAAGCGGACTCGAAACGGCGTTTTGTCTCGCGTATACATATCTTGTCGACGGCGGCGCGATAGATATCGTCAAGCTCAACGCGCTTATGAGCGCGAATCCAAAGGCGATTGTCGGGCTTTCCGACGAATCCGCCGCCGATTTTACCATAGTCGACGTCAAGCAAAGGCATGTCATAGACACGTCAAAATTTGTCAGCAAGGGCAAAAACAGCCCCTTTAACGGACGCGCGGTCGTCGGCAAGGTAAAATATACTATAGTCGACGGCGCGGTAAAGTTTAAGGACGCGTGACGCATTTCTAATTGCGGCGAATTCGCCGCAATTAAAAGTAGGTTAGGGGCAAAATAACTTTTGTAGCGGCGTTTAATGTTTTTGCCTCAAGCTTTCGCCGCGGCTTGCGGATTTTTGGGAAAATTAAAAAAAGCGCTTGCGTCTTTTTGATTTTTGTGTTATAATAGTTAAAATTTAGTTAAGTATTGTAATGATATGCGATAGACTCGCTTGCGGGCTAATCGGTTTTGGGGTCGGCGCGGTCAAAAGACAGAGAGAAAAGACGGCGTTGCGCTGTTTCCGGCGATGGGAGATTGAACGCCGCGTTATGATAATAAAATGGGAGCTTTGTGAAATGATAAAAAAAATACCTAATATCCTGTCTATAACACGTATGGTTCTTTCCGTGGTGTTGATTTTTGTAGCTATGTTCAAAAACGTTTGGATTTTTATTCCGCTTTATCTCATTTGCGGCATGACCGACATCGCCGACGGCAAGATTGCCCGTCACTTCAAGGTCGAGTCTAAGCTCGGCGAAAAGCTCGACAGCTTCGGCGACGTTATGGTCATTGTCGCGGCTCTCGTCTGCACGCTGTTTATATTTGAGGTTGAAAAGCAGTGGGCGAGGCTCATCTGGGTAGGAGCGGTCATATTGCTCAGGCTTGCCAACGCTATCATCGCAAAAATCAAGTTTAACGTTTTTAACAACATACACACCTACGGCACAAAATTAGTCGGCGCGTTCGCGTTTTTGCTCGTTCTGGTGTTTATCATCGCCAAGGAATTTAACTATGCCGTCATAATCGCCGGTTCGGTTTTTTCGCTGATAATGTGCGCCGAGGAAACCGCGCTTTTGTTTGTCATAGACGAATACGACGTCAATATCAAGGGCTTTTTGTTTAAGGACTACAAAAAGAAAGGGCAAGCCGTTCAAGCGGAATCGGCCGCCGGCGCGGGCGAAAGCCTTGACGGGTCCGAATGCAAATGCGACTGCGGTTGCGACTGTCACGACGGCGAAAGCAAGGAAAGCGAAAACAACGAAAACAAAGACTAAGTCTTTAATAAAATTATAAAAACCAAACGGGGGAGGCTCATAAACGACGGCCTCCCCCTTGTTTTTTTTGAACGCGCCGCGCCTTATTTGAGCACAAATCTTCCCCCGATTTTTATCAGCGAAAAAAACGGGCCTTCAAGCTCCTTGACGACGTTTTTTAGCTCGTCGCTTATTTTTATGCCCTGCGGGCAGTGCCTTTCGCACGACTTGCAGGCTATGCAAGACGACGCTAGCGCGGGCGATTCGCCTATCGCGCCCGTCGATATCATATGATTGACGTAGGGCATGGCCTTGCGTTTTATTTTTTGGGTCAGCTTGTCCTTGCTCTTGTTTTGTCTTTCGGCAAATTTTTTGTTATAATCTGTGAAGCACCCCGGAATATCGATATGCTTAGGGCAAACGGGCACGCAATATTGACACGCCGTGCAAGGTATCTTTTTTGTCGAGGACAGCAATATCTTTGCCCGCCCAAAATATTCAAGCTCGGCGGCGGACAGTCCGCCGGCTACGGCCGTAGACGCGGTTTCACAGTTTTCGGTCAGCTGCTTCAAGGTTGACATTCCCGACAGCAGGAGGAGAACCCCCTCGTCGTTCCACACCCATCTTAACGCCCAATCGGCGAGGGTGCGCTTAGGCTCGAGGCTTTGCCAATATTCGCGGACGTGCGCGGGGAGCTTGTCGGTTATGTTGCCGCCTTGCAGAGGCTCCATAATTATCACGGGAATGCCGAGCTTGTTTGCGCGGCGCAGACCCTCTTTTCCCGCCTGAAAGTTTTCGTCGAGATAGTTATATTGAATCTGAACGAAACCCCAGTCATAATCGTCGAGGATTTTCATAAAGTCGTCCTTTGTTCCGTGATAAGAAAAGCCGAGATTTTTTATCGAGCCGTCGTCGATGTGCGCCTTTGCCCAATCGAGAACGCCCATTTTTTTGAACTTCTCATATTGAGACAGACCGGTTATCGAATGCAAAAGATAATAATCGACGTAGTCGGTTCTAAGCTTTTTTAACTGCGTCTTAAACAGCTCTTCAAATTCGCCGGCTCTTTTGATGCTAAAAAGCGGCAGCTTAGTCGCGATTTTCACCTTTTTGCGCAGTCCGCTTTCGTCAAAAAACCTGCCGACTACCTCCTCGCTCTCGCCGTTGTGATAGACATACGCCGTATCAAAGTAGTTTACGCCGAGTCCGACGGCGGTTTGCAGCAGTTTTTTGGTCTCCTCATAATCGATTTTACCGTTTTTTAACGGAAAACGCATACAGCCGTAGCCGAGTATCGACAGACTGTCGTTATTTTTTGTGTTTAAGTTATAATTCATATAAAGCCACCTATAATTATAATATTATAACACGGCGCGGACAATATTTCAAGAGATTTGAGAAAAAAATAAAAATTATGCCGGAGCGAACGCGTGAAAGCTTTTTTTGCGTAGCTACTCCGTTATTTTACTTAGGCTTGCCAAAAACCGCCGTCATAACCGCCCGCGGCAAAAATTCTCAAAAAATCTAAAAATTTTGGAAAATTTTTAAAATGGGTATTGACAAGCCTTGTCTTGTATGGTATACTAAGCTTAATC
>JAISRB010000069.1 GCA_031273825.1 Clostridiales bacterium | reverse complement strand
CGACAAAGCCGTCGGTGGTGTGAAAGCCTCTGGTTATAATGTCGATACCCGAAAAAAACGCGTCCTCCTTGTCGGGGCTTATCAAAAGCAGGTTGAGTATGACGATGATAAAGCCGTCCTCGGCTAACACCTGTCTGTCCTTTAGCACGAGGCTGTCCATGTCGCCCGTAGCGTAGCCGTCTACATAGATGTTGCCCGCCTGAACCTTTGAACCGGCCTTAATGCAGTTTTTTTGGACTATGACGGTCGAGCCGGCCTCGGGTACGAATATGTTTTGCTTAGCGATGCCCAAGGACTCCGCCATCATGCTGTGCTTTTTGAGGTGACGGTATTCGCCGTGAACGGGAATAAAAAACCTCGGCTTGATGAGCGACAGCATGAGCTTAAGCTCCTCGGTATAGGCGTGACCCGACGCGTGAACCTCGTGCAGAGCCTCGTATATCACTTCCGCGCCGAGACGGTATAGATTGTTGACGACGGTCAAAACCGGTTTTTCGTTGCCGGGAATCGGCGACGACGACAAAACCACCGTGTCTCTCGAATCTACTATGACCTTGTCAAAGTCGCCGGTCGACATGCGGCTTAGCGCGCTCATCGGCTCGCCCTGTCCGCCCGTGCAGATTATGACGGTTTTTTCGTGCGGATAGCGTTTTATTTTGTCGATTTCGATTATGTCGGTATGCTCAAACCTAAGCTCGCCTATTTTAAAGGCCATTTCGGCGATGTTTATCATACTGCGGCCCGAGAATGCGACCTTGCGGTCATACTTGACGGCAAGGTCTATTATCTGCTGAATGCGATAAATATTTGACGCGAAGGTGGCGATAATCAGACGCTTGTCGGTGTTCTCCGAGAATATATAGTCGAGAGACTGCCCGACGTGCTTTTCGCTCATCGAATGCCCCTCCTTCTCTACGTTGGTGCTTTCGCCGAGCATCAAGACTACGCCGTTGTTGCCGAGATTTGCGAGACGGCCGAGATCCGTCATCTTGCCGTCTATCGGCGTATAGTCAAACTTATAGTCTCCCGTATGAAAAATCATGCCGATAGGCGTCTCTATAGCCAAATGACACGCCCCCGCGATTGAGTGCGTCGCCTTTATAAACTCGATGCGGAACGGCCCTATGTTGATTATCGAGCCTTCGGTGACCACGTTGAGATTGTTGTCCGCAAGCTTGTTTTCTTTGAATTTGTGCTGACAAAGCGCGATGGTTAGGTTCGTGCCGAATACGGGAACTCCCGGGATTTCCTTTGCCAGATAAGGCAGCGAGCCTATGTGATCCTCGTGTCCGTGCGTCAATACTATTCCGCGCATTTTGTCTCTGTTTGATTTTAGATAGCTTATGTCGGGTATTATATAGTCTATGCCCGGCGTGTTATATCCGGGAAACGACATTCCCGCATCGACAACGATGATGTCGTTGCCGTATTCTATAGCGGTCATGTTTTTGCCTATTTCGCCTATGCCGCCAAGAAATACGATTTTAAAAGATTTTGCCATAAAACTCCTGTTTTTTTATTTTTTAAACGTTGTATATTCGTGAAAATTGATTTTTGGGAATACTTCGCGCCGCATAGTATTCCCAAAATAACGCTATTTTAGAATACCATTCGCGCGATTCTTTGCTTTTTTTGTCTATTTGACCGACGACACTATCAAGGACGCCGCCCCAAAAATGCCGGCGTCGTTTGTCAGAGAGGCTTTTTTGACGAGAACGCGCGGATTTCCGTTTTTGATTCCGAAGCAATAGTTGTCCATAAACTCCTGCAGCGGCAATATCAGCGCGTCGCCCTCGTTTGACACGCCGCCGCCGATAAGCACGACGTCGGGTCTGAATATGTTAGCCAGATTGACTATGCCCTCGCCGACGTATCTTATATATCTGTTTACCACCGCCGCCGCGGTCTTGTCGCCCTCGGCCGCCGCCAAAAAGGCCGTTCTTCCGCTTATTTTGTTGCGCTCTCTCGCCAATTTGTGCATGAGGCTGTCCTTGTTTTTTTGCATGGCCGCCTTTGTCTGTCTGACAAGAGCCGCCGCCGAGGCGTAAGCCTCAAAGCAACCGCGCCGTCCGCAGGTGCAGACCGCGCCGCCTACGCGGATTACCATGTGGCCGCCCTCCGCGCCCGCCGAGTTGTTGCCCTCGATTAGCTTGCCGTCGACTATAAGCCCCGTGCCTACCCCCGTGCCGAGGGTTATAAAGACTATATTTTTGTAGTCCTTAGACTCGCCGAAACGCACCTCTCCGAGGGCGGCGGCGTTTGCGTCGTTGTTTATCTCAATGGGAATATTGTCGTAATATTTTCTAAGCTTTTCGACTATCGGAGCGTCGACAAGCCTTATGTTGTTAGAGTAAATTACACGCCCCGTCTTAGAGTCGACGGTGCCGGGCATTCCTATGCCTATGCCCGCGACGTCGGAAATTTTGAGCGACGTCTTGCCGAGCAGCGCGCCGATTAGCCCGGCGGTGTCCGCCGCCAAGACGTCTATGCCGGCGGCGGCCTTTGTGACGACGCTGTCCTTGCAAACGATAGTTCCGTTTGCGCCGTCGACGACTCCGCCCTTTATGCTCATTCCGCCTATGTCGATTCCTATTATGTACATATTATGTTCCCGTCCGCGATTAAATTTTATATAGATATTTTGCGCGCGCCGCTTTGGCCGTCAAGGTCAAAAACGGCGGTTTTTTTTGATGATTTTTCGCTTTGATATACTCTTGTTTAAAGAGTGGCCGAAATAAATTCCGCGCCCTTTCCGCTAACGGTAACGTCAAGCCCCGCGGGAATAAAGACGGTCGCGCCCTTAGCTGCGCCGACGTACGCCTCGCGGACTCCCGCCGCGCGGTATATTATATCGACGGCTCCCTCCGTCACGGTCAACGCCGAAAAGCATTCGCGGTTTAATATACGGCAATAGTCCTTCAAACGGTAATGCTCGACAAAAAAATATTTGTTGTCGGCGATCAGCCGCTTTTCAAACGAGGCGTATTCCACATAGGCAAACGGCGATTTCGCCGCGTTTAACGCCTTGGTATTCATTACGTCGAGAGCCTTGTCGATGTGCAATTCTCTCGGCTTGCCGTCCTTGCCGACGCGTCCGAAGTCGTAAACGCGGTATGTCAGGTCGGAGTTTTGCTGAATTTCCGCAAGGGTAATGCCCGCGCCTATCGCGTGAACCGTTCCCGCCTCAATCATATACGCGTCGCCCTTTGAAACCGGCAAAAAATTCAAAACGTCGGTGAGGCTTCCGTCGGCAATGCGGTCGAGTATTTCGCGCTTGTCGACGTCCTTTTTGAAACCGAAATAGATTCCCGCGCCCTCTTGCGCGTCTAATATAAACCAAACCTCCGATTTGCCGTAGCTGTTTTCTTTTTTTAGAGCGTAAGCGTCGGAGGGGTGAACCTGAACCGAAAGGTTTTGGCGCGAATCGATGAGCTTTATCAGCATAGGAAAGACGGCGAACGCGCGGCTTTTTTTGCCGGCGAAGTCCTCGTTTGAGTCCAAAACGCCGTCTAAAGTCCTGCCCTCAAATTCGCCGTTCGCGACGACCGTCAGAGCGTCGCGGCGAAGCGAAAGCTCCCACGATTCCGCGATAATACCGGACGACGGAGCCTTGCCCCATTCGCGCGCGAGTCTGTCGCCGCCCCATATATAATCCTTAAAAACCGGCTTGAGTATAAGAGGATATTTTCGCATAAAACCATTATATAACAAACTCCGCGCTTTGTCAATCAAAAAGACGGTCAAAGACCGCCGCTTGAGTGTAAACGCATAAAAACTTTTTTTGCATAGCTGCTTAATTGTTTTACTTGAGCTTGCCAAAAACCGCGCCTTTCGGCAAGCCTCCTTATCACGCGTTCGCCGTAGAAACCTTGGTTATTTTTTGCAGACTTCCGACGATTCCGCAGGGCAGCTTGTCCTCGGCGTAAATTTCCTCGGGATAGCAGCTGATGATTGCGTTAAGCAGATTTTGCCGCCCGTTTGAAAATATATCGTGTATAAAAATTTTTTCGTTTGTCGAAACGTTAAATATCAACGGGTCGTCGCCGCAGCCGCCGACGGATATTTTATTTTTTTTCGCGTTCGACGCGTCTATCAAAAACGAGGTGAGGTTTAGTATGTCGTGCTCCGACGGATTCATCGAAAGCAGGCTGCCGCTAAGGGCGCAAAGCTCGTTCCAATTCGAGGTCAGCTCGGCGGTTCTGAACGTAAAAAGCCCGTCTATAGAATACTCCTCCGACGGTTCTATCATTCCCTCAAGCATTCCGCTTTCTATGCCCACGTCAAAGTATATCAGAGCCGATATCAAAATAGCCATAGCGTCGCTTATTTCTCCGCCGCCGCGGTTTTCGAGCAAGCGCCGCTTGATGTGCTCGGCCTTGAAGTATACGAGTATAACGTCGGTTATAAGCTTGACGACGTCTCCGCTAATCCGCGCCCCGTATTCGTCCTCGGCTACTATGTGAATATAGTATCTGTATCGGCTTTCCTCTACGGCATAGGACGAGTATTTACTCTTTGAAATCTCGCCCGTGATATAGGCAAACTCCCTTTGATACCTTTTGTCAATGCTGACGATCGTTGACCACATAATAAAAAATCCTTCTCTATAACAAAATAGCGCGCGCAAAACGCTATATATTGTATGCTCAATCAGACGGATTATTATACTAATCGATTGAGTCCGCGCAGGTTTCCGTCCGGCAAAATACCGCAAAAATCGGCGTTTTATAGAATACCCGCGTTTGTGTAGTATTCTATCATACCGCATACTTCGCGCCTTTCCGACTCGTAATGTCCGCGTTTTTTTCTTTCTTTTTCGACGGCTTCCTTAGACGCTTTCGCGGCGTAATCGGGATTTAACAAAAATCCGTCCAGCCGCGCAAGCTCGTCCTCGGCGCGCCTTAGCCGCGCGTTGAGCCTTTCGACCTCGGCGGAGAGGTCGATAAGCCCGCTTAGCGGAACAAAAATATCGACCGAGCCGAGGTCGGCCCGCTTAGCCCCTCGCGGAGGCGGCGTTCCCTCCTCCAAAAAACGCGCGTCGGCGTTGCAGGACGCCGTTATATACCGCAAATTTTTGAGTACGGCGGCTTTTGTCCCGCCGTCCTTCGTCAAAATAAAAACGTCTGTTTTGCGGCAAATACCCGTCGAATATTCGGCTCTAATCGCGCAAAGCGCGGCCGCTATATCGGCTATAACGTCAAAGCCCGCGGCTTTTTCCGCGTCGCGCGCGTATGCAAAATCACACGCCGCCGCGCCGCCCTTATATTCGTCTTTATACCGCAACAGCCGTCCGCACGTATACGGAAGAAAAGGCTCTAAGCCCCTCAAAAGCCGTTCGAGCGCGGCGTTCATGGCGCAAAAGACGGCGGCAAGGTTTTTTGTGCCGTCAGAATAAGCGCGGCTCTTAGACAGCAATACATAAAGCCCGAAGGGGTTTTTATCAAAAAATTCTATCAGTAATTTTTTTGCGGCGGCAAAGCCGGCGTCGTTTCCGCAGGCGTTCAGCGCGTCAAAAAGCGCGTCGAGCTTAACGGCAAACCAATTATACGCCTCGTCGGGCAAAAGGCTCTCCGCCTCTACCGCCCCCAAGGAGCCGTTGACTATGACAAACCGCGCCGTCTCCCACAGCCTCAAAAAGACCGCGCCGCCGCCGTTTTCTATCAGCTCCGGCTCAAACATAAAAAAAGGCGTCGGCGGCAAGCCTGCGGACGTCTTTAAAAAATTTGTCAATCGGTATTTGTGCGTATTAAGATTGAGCGTTTTTTCCATCGTCCTGCTCTTTGACTGTCTTTTTTGTCGTGTCTATTTCGATAGCCGCCTTGCCGTCGGGCAGCTTGTTGCCGAGCTGCTCCCAAATTCTCGCGGCGTAAACGCAAAGCGCGATAAGCGCGACGCAAACGCCGACCGAGGATATTATAAACCCTATTATATACGCGGTAGGAGATAATTGCCCGAAGAATATGACGACTACCCCGAGGGATAAAATAAACATCGCCGCCTTGCCGTAGACGTTCGCCGCCGTAATGACCTTTTTTGTCACCAAAAACAGCCCGGCAAGCAGCATTACGGCCTCCTTCGCGCCTATGATGACCGTAAGTATATAAAACGGCAAAAGCTCGTCTTTGTAGACAAAGCTAAGACATATCATGACGGTTATGTGCATGAGCTTATCGGCGACGGGGTCGAGAAATTTTCCGACGTCGGAGACCATTTTGAATCTTCTCGCGACATATCCGTCGACGAGATCCGTCGACGCGCATATCAAAAAAACAATCAAGCCGGCTATCATGTCGCTAAACATGACGACGGCAAAAACCGGTATTAAAGCGATTCTGAACATGGTTATGATATTCGGAATAGTAAAAATCTTTTTCATAAACACTTAACCCTTTATTTTATTAATATTATAGCACAAATAGTTTGCCGTGTAAAGGATTTGTAAGGTTTTTGCAAATTTTCATTTTTGCGGGCTTTCCGCGCGGCTTTCGCCGAAGTTTTTTTGCGGCGGCAAAAATAGTAATTCGTTTTAGTTGACAAAAGCAATATTTTTATGTATAATGTTCAAACAATGAATATTGATTTAAATGACGCTGCAGAAGGTCGAAGTTGCGCTTTTTCATATGAGCTAACCGACGTCGTCGATTTATTCGGCGACAGACTTGTGAATTTTCTTTCACCGGTCATCGTTTCGGGAACATATACAAAAATCGACGACGACGTCTCTATTGAGGCAAGGCTTGAGACAACCGCGGTATTTAATTGCGATAGGTGTTTGACCGAGGTCAAACGCGATTTTTCAATAAATATCCTCGAAACGTTTTTTAGCCCCTCTCAATCGGGCAACGGCATTACGCTTGACGGCGACGTTTACGTCCATAACGGAAGGTTCGTCAACTTAGACGCTATGTTTAGAGAGAGGCTTGTTTTAGCCTTTCCCGAATACGTCGCCTGTCGGGTTGACTGCAAGGGACTTTGTCCGGTATGCGGCTGCGACCTCAACGTCAACGAATGCGATTGCCGATACGGAGACGACGAAGATCGGGGCAACCAATTCGCCGTTTTGAAAGATTTTGCGTCGGGAGGCAAAAATGGCAGTACCAAAAAGAAAAACGTCTAAAGAAAGAAAACGCACAAGAGCCGCCAACTGGAAGGTAACGGCTCCTAATCTCGTTGAATGCCCTCAGTGTCACGAGAAAAAACAACAGCACAAGGTTTGCGCTCATTGCGGATATTACAAAAATGAGCTAATCGTCGTTCCGAAAGAAAAAACCGGAGAATAAAAACGGCAACGCCGGCTTATTTACGCAAGCTTAACCCCATCAAGACAGCGCATGTTTCAGCGCCGTCTTTTTGTGTTTTTTTAATAGATAAAAGTTCCGGCTTAAAAATTTATTTTGGAGGTATAAGAAAATGATAAAAGTCGTCGTCGACGCCTTTGGAGGCGACAACGCCCCGGACGAAATAGTCAAGGGCGCGATAGAAGCCCTCAATTTGAGACCCGACATAAAAATAATTCTCAGCGGCAAAAAGGATAAGCTCTCGGAGCTTATAAAGGACTCGCCGTCTCTTTTGGATCGGATTCAAATAATCGACGCGCCCGACGTTATAACAAACGACGAGTCGCCGACTGCCGCGATCAGAAGCAAGCCAAAATCGTCGCTCGTCGAGGGCCTCAACTTTTTGGCGGCGGACGCGGACGCCTTTGTCTCGGCGGGCAGCACGGGCGCGGTCTTGACGGGCGCGACCTTTATCGTCGGCAGAATAAGAAACGTGACGAGAGCCGCCCTCGCTCCCCTTTTGCCTTGCGTCGACGGCTCGAACGTTTTGCTGATAGACTGCGGAGCTAACGTCGATTGCAAGCCCGAAATGCTGCTGCAATTCGGAATAATGGGCGACGCTTATATGAAAGCCGTCGGCATAAAAAATCCGCGCGTCGCTCTGCTAAGCAACGGCACGGAAAAAAAGAAGGGCAACGAGCTGATAAAGGCCGCCCACCTCCTGCTCGCCGAGGCCGACGTCAATTTTGTAGGCAACATAGAGGCGCGCGACATAATGAGCGGAAGCGCGGACGTTATCGTCGCCGACGGCTTCAACGGCAATATAGCCCTCAAAGCCAGCGAGGGAACGGCTCTGTCCATTCTCAAGCTGCTAAAGCAAGCCCTGACAACAAGCGGCTTGACGGCAAAAATCGGAGGCTTGCTGATAAAAAATTCACTCAAAGGGCTAAAAAGCAAAATCGACTACACCGAAAACGGCGGAGCAGTATTTGTCGGCGTAAACAAGGTCGTCGTCAAGGCTCACGGCTCGTCAAAGGCAAAAACCATTCGCGCCTCAATCATACAAGCCGCAACCATAGCCGAAACGGGCTTGGTAGAAAAAATAACCGAGGCGTTGAGCGATTTGTCACAATAGCGCAACCGGGATAGCCTTGATATTGTCGCGCAAACAAATCTCCGTGTCGCCGGAGTAAATCAAGCCGCCGCTTCCCACACGCTTTGTCGTTTCCGTCCGCAGAACGTCAAAGCTTTTTGTGTCGAACAAATCGGGAGCGGCGGTTTTTTTTATCTCGACGGGATAAAGCGTTCCGTTCTCCTCGATAATCAAATCAATTTCACGACCTTCCTTGTCGCGGTAATAGCTGAACGTCAGGTCGGTATCCCTTCCGGCGTTGTAATAACTCTTTATTATTTCGCTTATTACAAAGGTTTCATATAACGCTCCGCTCATAGCCCCGAATTGCATCTGCTCGGCCGTATACCAGCCGGTCAAAAAGCCGCACAAGCCGGTATCTAAAAAATATATCTTCGGGGTTTTGACAAGCCGCTTGTTTAAATTGCCCGAATACGGCTGCAAGAGACGTATAATTCCGCTCGTCTGCAAAATAGATATCCACCGCTCTACCGTCGGAACGGATTTTCCTATCTCGGCGGCTAATTTTGTGTAATTTAACATTTGCGCGGTGTTTGCCGCGACAAGCCTCAAAAAGCTCATAAACGCTCTTTCGTCGCCTATTTGGGTCAGCAAACGCACGTCGCGCTCGATATAAGTCCTCACATAATCACGATAAAAGCCCAACCGCTCGTCGGCGTTATGCTCCTCGGCGTATAGCTTTGGCATCGACCCCTTTTGAATTATCTCCCACAGCCCTCCGTTATCGAGAGGACGCGCGCCTTGAACCTTGGCCGCGCTCAGATATTCCTCCGTCGGCAAAAACGGCTCGCGCAATTCGCGGCCGGTTATCTCGCGGAGCGACAGCCCGAGCAGGTCTACTATTCCGACTCTGCCCGCCAAACTCTCCGAAGCGTTTTTCATAAGCGGAAACGCTTGCGAACCCGTCATAAAAAACAGCCCTCTGCCGCCGTCGGCGTCGGCGTACATTTTTATCTGCTTAAAAATCTCGGGGTATTGTTGCACCTCGTCAAGCAACAGCGGCGGCTTATAGGTTTGAAAAAACAGCTTTCTATATTGTATAGCCGTTTCCGTCACGTCTATATCGTCAAACGATAAATATCGTATATGGGGATAAAGCGTTTTTAGCATAGTCGTTTTGCCGACCTGCCGCGCCCCCGTAACTATAACGGCGGCGTATTTTTTAGCTTTTTGCTTTATTAGCTCCTCGCTATGCCTTTTGATATACATAATAAAACACCTCCGAATAATCCGACTAATTTAATATCAGATATTATTATAGTCAAAACGGGCGGCGTTGTCAAGTGAAAATCAGGGCAAACGCATTTTTATGCGTTGACCCTGAAGTGAAAATACCGCTAAACTCACAGTTTTTTTAAGTAGTTTACTTCCTCCGCGCTCAAACCGCGGTAGGCTCCGCGCGACAATCCGCCGAGCTTGAGGTCGCCGATAGAGACGCGTTTCAAAAATATGACGGTTTTGCCTATGCTTTCAAACATTTTTTTTATTTGGCGGTTGCGCCCCTCATAAATCGTCATCTCAAAACGCGAAACGCCTTCCTTGAAGTCGAGAAGCTTTATCTTTGCGCGCGACGTCTTTATTCCGTCGACGACGACGCCCGACCTAAGCGTCGCAAGGTCGCTTTCGGCGACCTCGCCCTCGGTTTTGACATGGTAGGTCTTGGGGATTTCGTTGCGCGGGTGCGTCAGATAGTTGACAAGCTCTCCGTCCGTCGTCAATATCAAAAGCCCCTCGGAGTCGTAGTCGAGACGGCCGACAGAGACGAGACGCTCCTTTATGTCGACGTAGTCATAGACGGTCTTTCGTCCCTTTTCGTCGCTTTTTGAGCAGATACAGCCCTTTGGCTTGTTGAGCATGATATAGACGTGCTTTTTTATCGGCTCGATTTTGATTCCGTCGAGGGTTACGCTGTCGTTTCCGAGGCGGACTTCCCCGCCTATTTCGGCGGGCTTGCCGTTAATTTTGACTCTGCCCTCTTGTATGAGCTTGTCGCAGGCGCGTCTTGAGCCTACGCCGCATTCGGCTATGTATTTATTTATTCTCATCTAAAACAGTTCCTTGAAGTGGTCGAGTATGCTTTTTTCTTTTACCCCTTCAAGTGTATACATTTTTTCCTCAAAAATCAAGCGATTATCTATGCTGAATGCAATTTTTCCTATTTCACTGCCTTTTTTGACGGGAGCCTTGACCTTTTTGAGGCTGTATTCATAAGAAAGCCTCTCGTCGGCTCTTATCGGATAATATCTTTCGGGCGGAACCGCCCTCACCGAATTTTTTGTTCCGTCGTCTACTGCCGCGGTCGCCGCCTGCTCTTCGCCCAAAACCCTTGTAAGCTTATAGTTTTCAAACGAGCGGTTCAAAAGCGAAATGCTGTCGTTCCACATGTCGGAATGATTAAGTACGACGACGACGACGCGCATACCGTTCCGCTTTGCAGAGCTGACGAGACACCGCCCCGAAAGCTTGGTGTAGCCCGTCTTTACCCCGTCCGCGCCGTCATACATCCTTAGCATCTTATTTTTGTTATATAAATATCTCGCGCCCGCGCCGCTCCCGGTATCGCTTATGATATACCTTTCCGACGACACTACGGCCTGAAATACGGGGTTTGAAAGCGCGTAACACGTGATAAGCGCGAGGTCGTATGCCGTCGTGTAATGCTTGGCGTCGTGCAGGCCGTGCGGATTGACAAAATGCGAATTGCGCGCGCCCAACTCCTCGGCCTTTTTGTTCATCATTTCGGCGAAGCCCTCTATGCTCCCCGCCGTCAATATGGCTATCGCCGCCGCGCTGTCGTTGCCCGACATGAGCATAAGCCCGTAGAGCAAATCCTTCATCGTCAGCTCCTCGTTTTCTTTGAGGTATATCGACGAGCCTTCTATTCCGACGGCGGCCCGCGGTATTTTTACTTTTTTTGATATGTCGTTTTTTTCTATGGCGACTATCGCCGTCATAATCTTTGTCGTGCTTGCCATCGGCAGACGCGCCGACGCGTTCGACTGATAGAGCGTTCTGTTTGTCGTCTGCTCCATGGCTATGTATGACGAACCGCCGGCGGCGTAAGCCGCCGCGACGCCGCGCTTTTCGGGGGCTTCTAAGCCCCCGAAGGACAAAACGACCGCCGCAAAAAAAACCGACGCTATCGCAAACGCCGCCGCCCGTCCCAAAAAACGTCTTGCCGCCGTCACGGCCGTCAATCCTTTTCCTTTTCTTTCTTTGAAAAAATCGCCGAAAACAAATTTTTTGCCGCCTTGCTCCATTTGTCCTCCTCCTCGTTTAGCTTTATAAGACTGCGCTTTTCGTCTCCCACGACCAAAAAGCCCAAAGGGTTTATCGACACCACAGAGCCGCTTCCCCCCGCGTGAGGATAGCCGCAAAGCGCCGCGCCGATATCGGGGCTTGCCCCGCGCTCTCCGCGCTCGCCCGCGCGGTTTTTTTGCGCGGCGCGACCCGCCGCGGAATCGCTAAACTCGCTTCCCCCCGCGATAAACCCGAAGGTGACCCTCGATATGGGCACGACAAAATTTTCGCCGAGACACAACGGCTTGCCTATGACGGTGTCTACGTCGATCATGCTCTTGAGGTTTTCCATGGCCTGCGCCATTATTTCGTTTATGTTAGATTGCATTTATTTTACCTCCGATTTTTATGTAAAGCCCTCATAGTATTCTAATAATAGGCGAATAATAGAATACTCCAAATAGTTTGAGCAAAAATTCTCCGATTATTACCCTTTTTTCAGCATTTTCAAAAGCTTAAAGACGTACATGTCAAAATATAGGCTTATCCCACCCTTTAAGGACGGCTTGTCAACGGTTAGAATATTAAAAGAAAAAGCCTCGATATTGAATATTCTTTTGATTACGTCGCTAAAACCGACGGCAAAATTGTTTATAAGCGCGTTCAAAAACAGCTCCTTGGTGTAATCGTCGCCGCCGCTCGATATTCCTACGCGGAGATTTTTTATGCCGAGCCGCCTTATAAGCGTCATAAGCGTCGGAACGTCGGTTTTTTTGCGGACGCGCCTTTTGCCCTCCTTGTTTTTGACGATGACCTTCTTTTTGACGGGCAAGACCATTCCGTTTAAAAAAGACAGCTTTAACTCTCCGTCGTCGATAACGCCTCTGACTACGGTTTTTTTGACGCCGAAGGGCAAAGCGGCAAGCAAAACAAGCTTGCCGCCAAGCGCGTCAAAAAAGGCGTAGAGCCTTATTTTTACGGGAACGAAAAGCACAAAAAGCAAAAGTATAATCAAAAAGGCTATAATTACAAAAATCATAGCCTTAGTTTGTCCGTAATCGGGTTAATTATCGGACGAATATAATATAATTTCTCAAAAAACGCCGCTTTTTATCGCGGCGCGTCGGTTTTAGGCTTTGTTCTAAGCCTTTTGATTATAAAATATACCCTAAAAATATCGCGCCGAGCCGCTTTTTTATCGCGGCGCGTCGGCTTTGAGCTTTGCCTTAATTTTTTTAATTACAAAGTACGCCGAAAAAAGCGCCGCCGCCGAGCCGTTGACTATGGCTACGGCTATGACAAAGTAAAAAAAGCCCTTATCCCAAAACGCCGAGCCGACGGCGACGCCGATAGCCTTGACCGCGGCTATTATGACGGCGGCAAGGTCAAACAACAAAACCGCGGCTGCAAAAATCATGGATATAAAAAACGCCGGCGGCGATTTCAGCATAAAAATCTCCGATAAAACCCCGCGTATTTTGACGGTCAAGCCGTCGTCTTTGCTCCCGGCTGTCGCGCCGTTTGTCTTTTTCATCACCAATATACCCCGCTTTGCTTTAATTCCTCAAGGGTTTGACAGGCGTAGGTGCCGGTATCATTCTCCGCGGTTATCGTAAAGTAATTTGAGCCGTTTCTACCCTTTGCTACGCCTAAAACCGCGCCGCAGCCCGCCAAGTAGTAGTTGTTATTATAATATAAAATATATGATAATAAGTTTGAGGGATTAAGATAACAATACGCCAAGCCGACGATACCGCCTATGTCCGCGCTTGAATTGTTCGACGATATGCTTCCCGCTGAATAGCAATCGGAGATTGCTCCATAGAAATATCCGGCGATACCGCCGATAAAGCTAACCGAAGCGTCTGCGTCTGCGGTATTGACCGAGATATTCCCGACAAATCCGCTGTTTTTTATAGTCGTATTAACGGACGCATAATTCATATTTCCGTGCGCGGCGATTCCGCCGACATAAGCGACGCCGCCGCTCATTGCGACCTCGATATCCGCGTAATTTTTTGAAAACTCAACCGCGCCCCTCTGTATGGCGGTTATGCCTCCGGCACACACTACCGTGTCGGTTCCTATGCTTTTTGCATCGACGGACAAATTGCCGTTGTTTATGACGTCTTTCATCGCGCCGAAACCGACCAAAACGTTTGAGCTGTTGACAACTATATCTTGTACGGCGGCTATTCCGCCGATATATACGACCCGATCCGTTCCGAGATTTTCCGCTTTAGCCGACAAATCGCCGTTGTTTACGGAGCTTGTCACGCCGCCCGTGTTGTTCAACACTATGCCGGCGACGTTTGGCGACCACTCTGAAATATCCGAGGCTTGAAAGATTTCCGCGTCGTTTCGGCACGAGTCTATAACGCCGTCTTGATAGTTTTGAACGGCTATTCCCGCGACATCGGCGTTATGGGTTTTTATACTCGAGCCTTCGGTCGTTCGGCAATTTTTTATAGTAGCGTAATTGACGGCGGCAAAGCCGGCTATACTCGCGTCGCCTTGCCCGTCGCCGGCAAACGACACGTCGGCGTCGAGCGTAGAGTTCAAAATTTCGCCGTTGTTAGAAAAGACAAACAGCCCGATATAAAACGCCCCGCCTAAGCTTTCTACGTTTTCGGTCAAATCGCCCGACACGGTCAACGTTACGTTGTCGATCACCCCGTTGTTTGCCGCGGCTATAAAGGCCGCGCCGTCTACGCGCATTACGCTATCGTCCTCTTGCGTGATATCAATACCTCCGTCAACCGACAAGGCGCGGCCGCCTGCAACGGAAAAGGCGACGTTTGACAGCCGTCCCTTTAAGTCTGCGATAAACGTTCCGTCGAGATTATTCAGGCTTATGGTATGCCCGCCGCCGTCAAGCCCGCCCAAAAAATCGGCGGCCTCCCAGCCCTTGTCAAGCTCTATATCGGCGGACAATTTGTAGTTGCTTTGCTCTCCTCCGCCTTTGATGACCGCGGCAAGCTGCCGCCCGTCGTATATCTTAAAGGGCGCGTCCTCCGTTCCGAAGCCGAACGCGCCGTAAAGCCCGGCCAGCCCGCCGCCCGACAACGCGGCCATAAAGACCGCCGCGATAAGGCACGCGGTCACGCATATTTTTTGTTTTTTTGACAGATCTATACCGCCGATTTCGAGCCGTCCGTCAACCTGAGTTATCGGGCGGCGATAGCGTATTTTAAATATTTTGTCAAGGCTGTCCTTTATGGCGCGGTCTTTTTTTAGATTGGGATAAACGCGCTTCAAATACAAAAAATCGCCCGTCAAAGCCAGCGTCTCGAGAGGCGTTACGAGGCGGCCGTCAAGGACGTAAAGCCTTAACGCCTTGCCCGCCGCCGCCTTTAATTTTTGGTAGGCCTCTAAAGGCTCCGCGGCAAAGACGTATTCGGACGCGGAAACCGCGTCAAGCTTATCCTCATACAGCCCGATGATTTTTTTTGCCCTATAGAGATAGCAAAGCGACAGCAACGGAAACCTTCCGTAGCACAGCGACAGCTCGTCCTTATCTCTCACAAGGTCGGCGAAGGTCTTTGCGTCGTCGCGCCTTACCGCCGAATATATTCTTTTGGCTTTTTGCTCGTTCATATCTCTCGGCTATCCCGCTTTTTTATCTTGACCTTTCGCGAATCGGCCCATTGGTCGAGTATGTCAAAAATATACGCTTCGTTTACGTCCTGCTTTTCGGCGATTTTTTTGAGGAAGTCGGAGGTTTGGGCGTAGCTTTCGATGATTTTCTCCATATCCGCGCTTTCGTCTTTCTGTTTTTTGACTATTCCCTCTAAATCCGATTTCATTACGTCAAGCTTAATACGGCTTTGCGACAGCGACTCGGCAACGTCGCGGTTGATAAACTCCCCGACCTTTTGAATGTCGCGGTTATAGCCGTCGAGCGTCTTTTGAAGCTCCTTTACGTTATAGTTTTTTGTCTTTTCCTCAAGCAACGCGTCGAGCCTGCCTATTTGCTCCTCGGCCTTGCTCTCTATGGCGTTGACGGCGGCAAGCTTTTCCTCGACCTTGCCGAATACCGTAAGCATTTGGTTTATCTCGGCCGTATATTTGTTTGTCAGCGTCATAAACTTGTCTATTTTTGACGACAATTCGTTTGCCCTTTCGACCTGCGACAAAAGGTTTTTATACAGCTTTTCTACGTCGGCTCTAACATTGCCGCCAAAGGCGGCGTTGAGCGTGTCCGCGCTCTCCTTGACTCCCGAATAAAGCCCTATAAAATCGTTGAGATTAGATTGAATCGGAGTCAATAAATCTCTGTACGCCTTAAAAGCGTCTATAAGCGTCTGCGTTTCCTGATTGCCCATTGATGGCTCCTTATATGTTTCTTGACCTTTGATTTTTTTTTGCCCGTTTTTGACGGTTGCGATAAATTGCTAAAGAGACAGGCTCTTTAATTTTTCGTTTAAGTCCTTTTGTATGCCCGCCAGCTTGCCGAAGTCCTTTGACGCAGTCTCCAAAATCAGCTCCGCCGCCGCAGCGTCGCCGCTAAAGGACGGAAAAAGCTTGACTATATCGATAGTCGGGGCGGTTATGTTTTCGGCCGCCGCCGCGTCTACTAAGCGGCAAAGCCCCCCGTCGCCCGACAGCTCAAACTGTTTTTTTGCGTCGTCCGTCATTGAGTATTCCCAAAACTTAACGCCGGCGTCGCGGTATTTTCCGTGCTTGACAAAGGTTTCAAATATCTCTATGCGCCGCGTCTGCAGTGCTTTTTCCGTTTCGTCGGACAGCTTGGCTACGGCAAAACGCGCGTTGTCGTATTGCCCGAGCCTTATAAACTCGGCGATTCTCTCGGATATCTCCTCCTGCTCTATTTCGCTTTGATCGGAGGTGGTCAGAAGATCGGCCACTGCGTCCTTTGCGCTTAGGTTTTTGAACCTGTTTTTAAATAAATCCTTAAACGGCGCGGCCTCGCGCTCCTCGGCGATATATATATGCGATTTTGCCCTTGAAACTCCCACGTAAAACAGATTAAAATAATATCTGTAAACGGAATTTTCGTCGGCCTGCTTGCGGTTTACCGCGCTTCTTTCCAAAGCCTTCCACTTGTCTATATTGTCTGAAAGTACGCGGTATAGAACCACCGTTTCGCGCTCTAAGCCCTTGGCCTCCGCGACCGTCAAAATCTCTTGCTTTTTGAGAATTTTTCTCAAAGCCTCTTTTTCTCTCGCGCCCGACACGATGACGGTATAATTATTGAACCTTTGAGCCTCAAGCATGTCGGCAAACGCCGCGTCGCGGACAAAAACCGCCGATGTGTCGGAGCCCGCGTCTATTCCCGTCGTCTTTAACACAAAGCTATGCACGCCGAATTGGCGCATGTTTATGCGGCCGAGCTCCTCGGCGATGTCGCCTATGAGCTTTGTACTGCGGTAGTTGTTTGAAAGCTCGGCTACGGACACCGTATCCTTTTCAAACAGCAGACGCTTTAGATAAGCAAAGCTAAAATAGGACGGATTTATCATCTGCAGCGCGTCGCCCACGCAAAACAGCTTGACGGATATGCTTTTCATCAAAAAAAGGTTTATCTCCGTCATGTCCTGAACCTCGTCGACGATCGTCAGCGAATATTTTTTTATCGAACCCGCCCGCTTGCACAGCTCGCGGCTCATGGCGTTGTTGTCGGTCATGCCGCGCGCCTCTAAGTGAGCCTCGTAGTCCTTTGCAAGCGAATATATAAGCTCGCATTCGGGAACGGTAAAGCCGCTTCCGCGCTTTTTTAGGTATTCCCCGTAAGAGAGGGTCTTAAACGGGTCGTTCGGGTCGCACGCGCCTAAAATCAGCCCGTAAATTTCCTTATAGATAACCTCGTAAGAAAGCTCCCCGGGTCTTGCAAGCTTGCCCTTTAGCCGATGATTTTTTATGTCTCCGATATATTTATCGACAAAATAACGCTCGTCCGCCGCAAGCCTTTCGGCGTCGTTTTGCGAATAGACGGAATATAAGTCCTCTATCAAAAAATAGTCGACGTTGTTGTTTAAGAAATCGGCTGCGCGCTTGACCTTTTCTATTATTTTGTCGTCGTCGTCAACCGAAAAATATATGCCTAAGCGGTTTTCTATGGCTTTTTTGCGTTCGCCGTCGGCAAATATTATTCTTCCCGCCTCGTATTCGGCGACAAAGGCAGTCAGATTGTTTTGAAATTCCTTTACCTTTGTCTCGGTGTCCGTCAAAAGCCCTCTCGAAAAGGTGGTATACAAAACCCTTCCGCTGTATTCGCGGCAGGCAGAATAGACTATTTTGTCTATGCAAACGTTGGTCTTGCCGCTCCCCGCCGCGCCCTGAACGAGAAGGTTTTTGTCCTCGGTTTCGACTATTCTTTTTTGCTCCGCCGACAGGAGCGGAAAGTTGACGAGTTGTGAATTTGACAGTCTATAAAGCTTATTAAAATAATTGCCCTCACGCGGTATAGAAACGCCGTCAACTGTTATATAAAAGCTCGGAAGTCCGAGATAAAAGGTCAGTCTGTCGTCGTTTTTTAGGGTGTAAGCCCGCTTGTGCGAATAGGCAAAAAAGATAATATCCTTTTCCCTTACGCCCTCTCCGCAGCCGTTCGCATCCTTGCCGAATACAAAAAAGAACGTATGGTTTTTGTCCTTTGTCTCGACCTTAAAGCAAGCGATTTTGCCGCTTTGAGGCGGCCTCCGCGAAAGCCTTGCAAGCTCGCCGAAACTCAAAATTATTCCGCCGGCAAGCCGCGACACAAAAGCGTCTATACCGCCGAATTGCTTGGTTTCGTTTATGAAACGCTGCGTCTTATAAAGACGCATTTCACCCGAAAGTACGCTTTTTCGGGTATCTATCAAGACGTCCATGCCGTACCCCCCGATTGATTTCTCAAAATTCTGACGTCGATAAACCCGTCTATCCCGCCCTTAAAGACCTTGTCAAGCGGCAGAACCGCGCCGGTCTCAATGTCCGCCGCCTCGCCGGTTATCTGATTATAAAGCCTTATTGTGAATTTCTTGTTAAGAACGGCCTTTTTTTGCCGTCTCTCCTCGGCGAGAATTTCTCCGCGCCGTTTTTTTTGCACGGCGGAAAGCTTGGCTTTCAGCGTCTGCATGGCCCGTTCCTTGTTTTTTAGCTGAGAACGCTCGTCCTGACAGACAACGACTATTCCGCTCGGCTTGTGCGTTATTCGGACCGCCGTCTCGACCTTGTTGATATTCTGACCGCCCGCGCCGCCGGAATGAAACAGGTCTATTCTGATATCCTTGTCGTTTATGACTATTTCGCCGTCGTCGTCCGCCTCGGCGCATACCCAAACAAAAACCTCGCCGCTCCCGGCCGCCGATATCATGCGGTGAACGCCCGATTCGTTCTTTAGCCTTGTATATGCGCCCGCGCCGCTTATCTTGATTAGGGCAAAATTCATTTTGCCCGTATCGGGCGAGTCGGATTCGTCAACTAAAAAGTCGTATGAGTTGTTTTTTGCATAGCCCGCGTAGGCCTTGCACAGCAAAAACGCAAGCTCGGCGGCCGTAGCGGACGCGTCGGCGGTTTTTATCTCTATAACCGCCGTTTCGGCGGCTTTTATCTTGTCGGCAATGAGCAAAAGCCTCAAAGCCGCGGCCTCCGACTGCAGACGGGCGCAAAGCCCGCGCTCCTCGGCCTCTATAAGGCGGCGCATTTCCGCGTCCTGCGCGGCTGATAATTCCGCGAGGCATATCTCGCGCTCCTTTGACAGCTTTTTTATTTGTTCGCGCTTTTTGACTATAGGCTCCAAGACAAGAGCCTCCGCCGCCAACGTACGCCAATATGAGTTGTGCGCGATGATTTCCGGCGCGGCTATAAGCCCGGACAGCTCGTCGTATCTCTCTTGCGCTCCGGCCGTTACGGCCAAAAGCCCGGCGATAAAGTCCGTCATGAAATGACCGTACCGCCCGATTTGTTTGTCAGAGCCTTGACTATGCCGTCGCTTTCGTCAAGCGCAAAGGTTATAATGGGAATTTTGTTTTCCATACACATTGTCAGAGCCGTTTTGTCCATGACGGTAAGCCCTCTGTTTATGACCTCGAGATAAGAAATTTTGTCAAATTTTTTGGCGTCCTTGTTTACCTTAGGGTCGCTGTCATATACGCCGTCGATATTTTTTGCGAGAAGAAGCACGTCGGCGTGAATTTCGCAGGCCTTTAAGGCGGCGGCGGTGTCGGTAGTAAAATAAGGGTTGCCGGTTCCCGCTCCGAATATTACGACGCGCCCCTTTTCAAAGTGCCTCTCGGCTTTTTTGTATATATACGGCTCGGCTATTCTCGTTATGTCGATAGAGGTCATTACGCGCGTATATACGCCCTTTCTTTCGAGAGCGTCGCGAAGGGCTATGGCGTTCATGACCGTCGCAAGCATTCCCATGTGGTCGGCGACGGTTCTGTCCATATCGCGCCCCTGTCTGCCGCGCCAAAAGTTGCCCCCGCCGACGACTACGCCTATGTCTATGCCCATGCTTTTTACGTCGGCAATCTGCCCGACGACCTTGTCTACGACGGCCTCGTCAAGCCCGAAGCCGCCGCCCGACAGAGCCTCTCCGCTGATTTTCAAGATGATACGATTGATTTTAAAGTCCATAAAAACGCCTCCGAAGTATATAAATAGTAAAAAAGCAACTATCTTTCGGTCAAAAAATAATTGCTTTCATGCGAGGGTCAAATTTAATTCTTCATTTTGTCGAGCTGGTCTTGAATCTCGTCGGCAAAGCTGTCTTTCTTTTTTTCGAGTCCCTCGCCCATCTCGTATCGGACAAAGCGTCTGACGGTTATCTTTTCGCCGATAGCCGCGACGGCCTCGTTGACGAGAGCCGTTATCGTCTTTGCGGGGTCTTTGACATAATCTTGTTCTAAGAGGCAGATTTCCTTATAAAACTTAGCGATACGCCCGTCTATCATCTTTTCAATGATAGCGGCCGGCTTTGGCTTAGGCTCGTTTAAGGCTTGCGCCCGGTATATTTCCTTTTCCTTTTCCAGAACGTCCGAGGGAACGTCCTCTTTGACCAGATAGGTCGGACGCGCCGCGGCTATATGCATGGCGATATTGTGCGCGAGCGTCTTAAAAGGGTCCGACTTCGCCACAAAATCGGTTTCGCAATTTATTTCCAAAAGAACGCCGACCTTGCCGCCTAAGTGAATGTAGCTTTCGACTATTCCCTGCGAAGCCACTCTCAAGGCCTTTTTTGCGGCCGAGGCTATTCCTTTTTCTCTCAAATAATCGACGGCCTTGTCCATATTTCCGTCGGAGGCCTCAAGAGCCTTTTTGCAATCCATCATACCCGCGCCGGTTTTTTGTCTCAGCGCAACGACGTCTTGACTTGTAAACATAATTTATCGTCTCCTATATCGCGTTTTATTATTCTTTGACTTCTTCGTCCGCGGCGATCGCGGTTATCGGCTGCTCGAATACTACGTCCTTAAAGGATATGTCCTCCTCTACGACCTCCTTTACCTCAAGCCCCTGCTCGCCCTGCTTGGCCTCTATGACCGCGTCGGCTATGACGGACGCCACGAGCTTTATGGCTCTTATCGCGTCGTCGTTTCCCGGAATGACGTAGTCGCAAAGGTCGGGGTCGCAGTTGGTGTCGACTATTCCGACTATCGGAATGCCGAGAAGCTTGGCCTCCTTGATTGCAATCTCCTCTTTTTTGAGGTCAACGACAAAGAGTACGCCGGGAAGGCTTCTCATGTCTTTTATACCGCCCAAATTCTTTTCGAGTTGGTCGCGCTCGGCCTTGAGCTTCAAAACCTCCTTTTTAGGGAGCAGCTCAAAATCGCCGATTTGTTCCATTTGATTGATTTTGTTGAGTCTGTCGATTCTGCTTCTTATCGTCTTAAAATTGGTCATCGTACCGCCCAGCCATCTCTGGTTGATAAAGTACATTTCGCATCTCTCGGCCTCCTGCTGAATGGCCTCCTGCGCCTGCTTTTTGGTGCCGACAAAAAGAATAGTTTTGCCTTCCTTGACGGCCGAAACGACAAAGGCGTAAGCCTTTTCGATCATGTCCGCGCTTAACTGAAGGTCGATGATGTGGATGTTGTTTCTCGCCGCATAAATGTACTTTGACATTTTAGGATTCCACTTCGGGGTTTGGTGACCGAAGTGAACTCCGGCCTCCAAAAGTTGCTTCATACTGATAACCGACATAAAATTTTAAACCTCCGTGTTTTTATACCTCCCCCGGCTACTTTCGGTCAAAAACTTATCGGAATTTTTGTGAATTTCTCCGATTGAGCAAGAAAACCGCCGCCGTCACGTCAAAACATAGATAAAAGTGACGGCATTTCACGCAGGGTGCGTAATATTTTCAAAATATTTTAACATTTATACGGAAAAAAATCAAGGAAAATCAAGGCGAAATCAAAAATATTTTTACGAAGTACGTTGATTCGCGGTATTTCGTCCGGGGTTTAGGTTGCAACTTGCGTTTTCCCGAATTTATGCTATAATACTTTTGCACCGCATCGGTCGGCTGATTTTTCAAATTTCAGCATAAACGCAATTGCCAAGCATATTTCTCTTGTTTTTCAACGCTCTGATTTGCCGTCCTTCGACTTCGGTTATACCGATTGTTGGGTTCCGTTATCAGTCTTTTTTGGGTTTTTTCTCTGAAACGGGCTTATGCTCTAACAATTCGTATGTATTGCGTATCGTATCGAGAAAATCACGTTCTGCTTGCGTCAATTCGTCCCTTGTTTTTTCCCTGTATTTCTCGTATTCGGTCGTTGCGATTTCTATCGCGTCTTCGCGGCTTATTTTACCCGCGCCGTCGAGCATAGGTTTTTTTCTGTATACTATGAAGTCGCTGAGCTCCTTGACCCAGTCTTTCATATACATAGGAATACGCTCACGGGCTTTTGCTTCGGCAATATCCAAATATGCGGAAACCATCAAATTGAGGTCAATAATCTCGTCCTCAGTTAAATAGTTCTTTGCAATGGTAACCTCGTTCTTTTGCGGACGGTCGCCTTTAAACGCCTGTAAGCCCATGAACGGAAGCTCCGCGTTTGCTCTACTCGCGACAAGCTCCGCCGCCGTGCTTTTCGTATTCGCAAAAAGCAGTTTGTTCTGCATAACCTTGAAAAACTCCGCCGCGATTTCCGACTTCGCGTCATAATCGACGCTTGTTGCGAAAAGGTCTAAAACTTGGCGGTAAAAAACTTTTTCGCTCGATCGTATGTCGCGGATTCTATCGAGGAGTTCTCTGAAATACGAACCGCCTCCCGCCTGCTTCAAAAGGTCATCGTTCATGGCGAAGCCCTTTTTCATGTATTCTTTGAGTATTTCGCTCGCCCACTTGCGGAACTGGATACCCCTATGTGATTTCACCCGGTAACCGACCGCGATTATTAAATCAAGATTATAAAACGTTACGGGCTTGTCCGAGTTTGCAATGTGCATTTTTTGCACATTGCTTTTTTTGTCTATCTCGCCGTCCTTGAATATCTCGTTTATATGTTTCGTTATTACGCTTCTATCTCGCTGAAACAACTCGGCAAGTTTCGCCTGCGTAAGCCAGACGGTCTCGCCGTCGAATACAACCTCTACCTTGGTTTTGCCGTCTTCGGTCTTGTATATCAAAATATCGCCGCTATTCGCGGGAAATTTATTTTGCATTTGAACGCTCCGTTTTTTTTAAGTTTGTCAATTATTTGAGTTTTTAGCATAGCGAAGTATGTTTTTGACCTAACGCAATACTTAAGCTATTTTTTTGCCCGACTCAACTCAAAAAAATCTCTTATTCGTCAAGCATAAGCTTTTTTTTCTTTGCTTGTTCTTTCAATTCCTTAATTTGTTCCTTTGCAATTTGCTCGACGCTTTTTTCGGGCGTAGGCCGGTTTTCGGGCAATACGCCGCCGGCTCTGACTATAGCCCCGCGAACCTCCTGTCCGACTATATTGTGCGCCGTCACCGCCCCGACGGGCGTAACTACATTGTCTTTTTTGATTTTCTCGTCAGCAAGCGTTATGCGGAATAAGTTTGCCGCAAGCTCGCTCGAATTCATAAAATCAAGGATTTTTTCCTTAGGCTCTAATCCCTTGCGGCCGTGAATGTCCTCGACGGTTTCGCCGCCGTAAAGTCCTTTATACCCAGCATTTTGAAACTCCGCATACTCCTCCTCGCCGATAATTCCGGCGCGCCTAGCCGATTCGGCAAGCATTTGATTCCACTGCTTTACGCTGCCGCGAATAACAAGCCGTTTGTTATCCTCATCAAGCCGGTCAAAATAATCCTGAACCTCTTGCTTGCGCGTCTGAATGGCGAAGTATGTCTGGCCGAGCGCGATTATCTCTTTTCGCGGGTCGCCGTTTTGAACTATTAAATAGCAGGCGTAACGCGTCAGACGGTAATCCTTTATTTCTTTGGCTTTCGGAGCTTTGCCGGCCTCTGAATAATCCTGTTGTTGCGGGGTTTTGCCGAGGTCGGCAAAACCCCGTGTAACGAATTGTTCTCCGACGGGCATTTCTACCGTTTTCATTATTTCAACAAAATTATCGTTAATTTCAAACCCGCTGTTTTTGCAGGCAAGCATAGCGCGGTCTATAACACGCTCAAAGTTGCGCCATTGAACGTATTCCAAAATCGGCGCAAGCTCTCTTGCGAGCCAAAATTCACCGCCGTTTTCAGAGACGCGCTTTATGCTTTCAAAGCCCTTATATTCCTCCGCGTTTAAATTTGCCATTATTATATCCTCACTTCTTTTACTTTTTACCCGACTATAAAGCCGCCTTGCCGACAGAGCCGCGCATTGCGGCATAGCGATTATTTTCGCGGCTTCGCGAAAAGAGTTTAACGGCGTTTAGCCAAACTTTATCAAAACGCGTTTTTTGTGTGCGTTATTTCGCCTCTCAATATTTCGACGACGTCAAAACGCAAGTCGTCGTCCATGCGGCGGTTTTTTAGCGTATAAAATTCTGCGGTGCGGCGTATTTTTTTGACCTTTGACGGCGTTACGGCCTCGATAGGTCTGCCGTAATCGAGACTTTGCCGGCTTTTCACCTCGACAAAGACGAGGGTTTTTCCGTCGCGCGCCACTATGTCTATCTCGCCGACGTAGCAGACAAAATTCGTATCCAAAATTTCGTAGCCCTTGTCTTTGAGATAGCGTTCGGCTGCGGTTTCGCCCCTTACGCCCTCTTCTCTTGTGCTTTGCTTCATTAAAACACCTCTCCCCGGCTTTAGTCCGTCAATTTTTCTAACGCCGCGATTTTGACGCAACAGACGAATACCTCGGCGGCGGTTTTTAGCTCGGCGAGCGGCGGCATAGTCGGGGCAAAGCGGATATTTTTGTCCGACGGGTCTTTTCCGTAAGGATAGGTCGCGCCGGCTGACGTCAAAACGACGCCGCATTCCTTAGCAAGCCCGACGACTCTTTTTGCCGTTCCGTCAAAGACGTCTACGCTTACGAAATATCCGCCTGCGGGAGTAGTCCATTTTGCAATTTTCGTTTTGGAAAGTCCGCGCTCAAGCGCGTCTATGACGGCGTCAAACTTCGGCTTCAATATGGCTCTGTGCTTTTTCATATGCTCCGATATATTCGCCTTGTCCTTCAAAAAAAGCGCGTGTCTAAGCTGATTGATTTTGTCCGGCCCTATGGTTTGCATTCCCATAACCGACTTTGCCTCTTTTATATTGCTTTCCGACGAGGCAAAAAACGCCACGCCGGCTCCCGCGAACGTCACCTTTGACGTCGAAGTAAAAACAAAGGCTCTGTCGGGATTTCCCGCCCTTTTGCATTCGGCGATAATGTCGGGCGCGTCGGGCGCGTCGTCCGTCAGGGTGTGGACGGCGTAGGCGTTGTCCCAAAAAATTCTGAAGTCGGGCGCGGCCTTCATCGAGGCGAGCCTTTTTGACGTTTCCTCCGAGTATACCGCTCCCGTCGGATTGCTAAACCGCGGAACGCACCAAATACCCTTTATCGAATCGTCGGCGGCGCAAAGCCTTTCGATTTCGTCCGCGTCGGGACCGTCTGATTTCAGCTCTACGGCTATCATCTCTATGCCAAAAAGCTCCGTGACGGCAAAATGCCTGTCATAGCCCGGAACGGGACACAAAAATTTGATTTTATCCGATTTATTCCACGGCGCACAGCCTCCGAAGCCAAATTGCATTCCGCGCTGAACGGCGTCGTACATCATGTTAAGGCTGCTCGAACCGCCCGCGATTATCTGCTCTGCGGCGACGCCCAAAACGTCGGCGTAAAGCCTTCTGATTTCTATAATCCCCTCGAGCGTTCCGTAGTTTCTCGCGTCCGCGCCGCCGTCCGTCGTATAAGCGGCAAACGTCGCGTCGGTCAGCATAGGCAGCGACAAATCGAGCTGCTCACGGCACGGCTTTCCGCGCGACATGTCGAGTTTGAGATTTTTTGCCTTAAAATCCCGATATTTTTTTTGCTCCGCGGCCAAAAGGCCGGCGCGCTCCGCCGGAGATAATTCCAAATAATTTTCGTTCATAATATTTTACGCGTCTCCCAAAAAATCTATTTTACCTCTACGACCCAGCCGAATTCGTCGGGAAGCCTTCCCGTCTGAATTCCCGTCAGCTTGTCGTAGAGATAGCTTGTTATCTTGCCCATTTTGCCGCCGCCGACCGAAAAGGTTTCGTCCTTATAGGCGAATTCGCCGACGGGAGATATGACCGCCGCCGTGCCGGCTCCGAACATCTCCTTAAGACTTCCGGATCTCTGCGCCGCTATAAGCTCGTCGACGGAGACGCGCCTCTCTTGGGTCTTGTAGGCGTCCTTTTTTAGAAGCTTTAACACGCTGTCGCGGGTTATGCCGGGGAGTATGCTGCCCGTAAGCTCCGGCGTTACGACGGCGTCGTCTATGACAAAAAATATATTCATAGAGCCGACCTCCTCGATATATTTTTTGTCCTTAGCGTCAAGCCAAAGAGCCTGATCATAGCCGAGCTTGTGCGCCTTTTCCTGACCGATAAGGCTCGCGGCGTAGTTTCCCGGGCATTTTATCGCGCCCGTGCCGCCTATGCTCGAGCGCACATAAAAATCCTCTATAAATATTCTCGTCGGCTCTAAGCCGTTGGCGTAGTATGCCCCGACCGGACACACCGCGATAAAAAATCTGTAGGCAGTGCCGGCCTTAACGCCCAAAAAGACGTTTGAACAATACATTGTCGGGCGCACATAAAGCGACGTTCCCGCGTCCGTCGGAATCCAATCCTTTTCGAGCTTGACAAGCTCAAAAAGCCCCTCTAAGGCTGTTTCTACGTCGAGCTTAGGCATACAAAGCCTCTCCGCCCCGTCGTTCATTCTCAAAAAATTGTCGCGCGGACGAAAGAGGGTTATTCTGCCGTCCTTAGTCTTATAGGCCTTTAGCCCCTCAAAGAGGCCCTGCCCGTAATGCAATATCTGCGTCGCCGGGTCGATGCTAAAATCGCCGTAGGGAGCTATCTCCGGCTCCTTCCACGCGCCGTTTTCATAGTCCATAACCAGCATGTGGTCGGACATGTATTTTCCGAAGCCGAGCTTATTAAAATCGGGTTTAACCTTTTTATTAGTCGTTTTTGTTACTTTCATGAATGTCACTCCTTAAAAAAAATATGTCGAGGATTTGCTTTGTTTATTTTATATCATATGTCGTCGTAGAATACTATCGCCGACGAGGTATTCTCGATTAGCGCGGTTTTTAGAATACTATAGTTTTCCTCGGGTACGGAAACCGCATAGCTTATACCGTCGGCGTATTCGGCGTTTTGCACGCTTGCCGCAAGGCTTTTTAGCGTCGAATCGACGGTCTTGACGGCGTTGTAGCCAAAGCTCAGTCTCAAGGTCTTTGTCGGCGCGTATTGCTTGATATCCGCCGAATCTATGCAGGCCGCGAGCGACCGCGTATACGCCGAAACAAGCCCGCCCGCGCCCAGCTTTACGCCGCCGAAGTAGCGCGTCACTATCGCCAGAACCCGCTCCAGCCGCCGCTTTTTTAACACCGACAGCATAGGCGGTCCGGCCGTTCCCTGCGGCTCTCCGTCGTCCGAAAAGCGCGCCTCGTTTGCGGTTATTATATAGGCGTAACAGTTGTGCGCGGCGTCATAGTATTCCCGTTTTGCGGCGTTTATAGAATACTCGGCCTCTTCCGCGCTGTTTACGGGAATGAGAGAGGCTATAAATCTCGACCGCTTTATTACGGTTTCCGCGACGGTCTTTTTGTCAATCGAATAATACATATTCGCTTTAGCCTTCTCTGACAAAGACGTGCGCCTTTTTGCCCTTGTGCAAGACAAAGCCGGCGACCCTGAGATCGCCCGTCACCTCATAATTTACGTCGCTTATTTTGTCGTCGTTTACGCGGATTCCTCCGCCCTCTATGAGCCGTCTGGCCTCTCCCTTAGACGGAGCGAGTCCTATGGCAAAGAGAATGTCGGTCAGCCTGATTGCGTCCTTTGGAACGACGGCCTCGGGCATATCTCCCGCGTCGCCCGAAAAGGCGGCCACGGCCTGTTTCTCTGCCTGTATCGCCGCGTCCTCTCCGTGAATGAGCTTTGTTATCTCATAGGCGAGAACCTTTTTGGCGGCGTTTATTCTTTCGTCCTTATATTTTGTCAGCTCCTCTATTTTGTCAAGCTCCAAAAAGGTCAAAAATTTGAGACATTTCCCGACGCTCGCGTCCTCTATATTCCGCCAATACTGATAAAATTCATAAGGCGGCGTTTTGTTTTCGTCAAGCCACAGCGCGCCCTTCATGGTTTTGCCCATTTTTTTGCCGTCGCTCGTCGTCAAAAGCTCAAAGGTCATGACGTAGGCGTCCTTAGACAGCTTTTTTCTTATCAAATCCGCGCCAAAAAGCATGTTTGACCACTGATCGTCACCGCCGCATTGCAGCACGCAGCCGCGCTCCTTAAAAAGCGTATAAAAGTCGTAGCTCTGCAGCAGCATATACGAAAACTCAAGAAAGGTCAGTCCCTTTTCCATTCTCGACTTAAAGCATTCGGCGGCGAGCATTTTGTTGACCGAAAACTCCGAGCCTATTTCGCGTATGAAGTCCATAAAATTAAGGCCGAGAATCCAATCGGCGTTGTCGACTATCGTCGCGGCGTTGCCGCCCTCAAAGGATATAAATTTTGACATTTGCTTTTTGAAGCATTCGACGTTGCGCTTTATCGTTTCGACGGTCATCATGCTGCGCATGTCGGTTCTGCCGGAGGGGTCTCCGACCATCGCCGTCGCCCCGCCTATCAAAATAATCGGCTTGTGTCCGGCTCTCTGCATAAAGCCCGCGGCCATGAGCGTCAGATAGTGCCCGACATGCAGGCTGTCTGCCGTCGGGTCGTAGCCGATATAAAAGCTTACCGGTTTTTCGCCGAGGAGCTTATACAAATCGTCCTCGTATACCGTCTGCCTTATAAATCCGCGCGCGCGTAGTATGTCGATTATATTTTTCTTTTCAACGTTGTTCATTTTGCGAATATCTCTCCTAATATTTTTATTCCCTTGTCGATTTGCACGTCGTCGCTGTTTGTGAAGTTGAGACGGAGGGTGTTTTTGCCGTCGCCCGCCGCAAAAAAATCCGAGCCGTTGACATAGGCGACCTTGTTTTTCAAGGCTTCCATAAAGTATTTTGACGTTTCCTTTCCGCTCTTAAAGCCGCCGAATATAAAAAGCCCGCCGGAAGGGTCGGTGCTTTCAAAATCTTTCGGCATATATTTTTTTATAGCTTGCTTCATCAGCTTTTTTTTGTCGGCGTAAATCGGCAAAATCCTCTTCATATGCTCCTCCAAATAGCCGCCTCTCAAAAAGCCGTCGGCAAGAGCCTGCGACAGCGTAGACGTATGAACGTCGGTCGCCTGCTTGCAAAGCGTCATTTTTGAGATAATCTCCCCGTCGGCGACGCATATTCCGCAGCGCAGAGCCGGCGCGATGATTTTGCTGAAGCTTGTATTATATATGACGTGCCCCGTCATGTCCATACTCTTTATCGACGGAAGCGCTTGCCCCTCGTATCTAAAGCGCGAATAAGGGTCGTCCTCCAAAACGACGACGTTATATTTGACGGCAAGCTCGAGAATTTTTTTGCGTTTTTCTATCGGATAGGTCTTGCCGGTAGGGTTTCCGAAGGTCGGAACGGTATAGATAAATTTTGGGGAGTACTTTTTTATCTTTTCCTCCAAATCGTCGGTATTCATGCCGTCGTCGTCCGATTTTACGCCGTAAGCCTTCGCCTCGTAGGTCTTTAGAATGTGCAATACGGCTATATAGGTCGGGTCCTCGACAAGCACGCAATCGCCCTTGTTTAGAAACACCTTGCAAGCGAGGTCTATACCCTGCTGACCGCCCGAAATTATCAGAGTGTTTTTTAGCTCCGCGCCGTCTATTCCTACTCCCTTGACAAACTCTACCGCGCTTTCTCTAAGCGGCAAATATCCCTCGGTCGAGCCGTATTGAAGTATGCCGTAAATTCCCTTGCCGGCAAAAAGCTCACGGCTTATCCCGTCCAAAATATCGGCCGGCAACGCCTGCTTGTTTGGCATACCGCCCGCGAACGATATCATCTCGGGGTCGGAAAGATATTTAAAAATCTCTCTTATGGCGTTGCCCGTCAAGCCGCCCATTCTGTCCGCAAAATTAAAATCCATGTCCTTATCCTCCGTCTTTTTTTTGCCGCCGGTTGTTTTTTTGGTTCTTTCGCGCCTTTTGCCGCCGGTTATTTTTTGGTTTTTTTCGGGTTGCCCGTTATGCCGGCGTCGGCAAAGCCGTCAAAGCCAAAAATCCTCACGCGGTCGCCGTCTTTTAGCGTCGAAACGCCGGAGACGGGGAGCTTGTTTCTTTCGATTTTGAAATATCCCGACTCCAGACGCTTTATGGGGCTTAGCTTGTCGAGCATTGCCGAAAGCCTTTCTATCGCGCTCCGCTTTTTTTGAATTATCGAATTCATATTTGATACAAGACCCGCGGTTAGACGCTTTAACTCCGCCGACCTTTCGGACACTATGCCCTTGCCGTTTGCCGACAAGGCTCTTGCCGCCGAAACGAGGGCCTTGCGTTTGTGTTCGAGCGTCTTGGCTATCTGCCGGTTCATGCGGAGCAACAACGCCGCGTAGGCTTGCTTCAGCGCGTTTTCGTCGTATGCCGCGTATTCCGCGGCCGCCGTAGGCGTGGGCGCGCGGTAATCCGCCGCCATGTCGCATATAGAAAAATCGGTTTCATGCCCCACCGCCGATATCGTAGGGGTGCGCATTCCGTATACGGCCATTGCGACCTCCTCGCTATAAAACGGCATTAAGTCCTCAAGCGAGCCGCCGCCGCGCGCTATTATGACGATATCAAAGCCCAGCCTGTCGACGTTTTTTAAGGCGCGGCAAATATCCTCCACCGCTCTTTCGCCCTGAACCCTGACGTCGCAAACCGTCAGGCTTACGCGCGTGTTTTTCTTTCTTACCGTCGTCGCTATGTCGCGTATTACCGCGCCGTTTTTGCTCGTCACGACGCATATGTTGTCGGCAAATCTCGGAATAGCGGCTTTTTTGCTTTCGTCAAATACGCCCTTGTCTCTAAGCCTAAGCTTTAATTCCTCTATCTTTTGATAAAGCCCGCCGAGTCCGAAGGGGCGGATATATTCGACGTTAAACGACAGCCTGCCGCCCTTGATATAAAAGTCAGGCGAGCCGGTGGCTATGATATATTCTCCGTTTTTTGGCGTATAGGTCTTTAGATAAGAAAAACAACAGCATTGTAGCTGCGCCTTTTCGTCCTTTAACGTAAAATAAGCGTGCGGGCCGGAAACGCTCATTCCCGAAACCTCGCCCGCCACGCAAATATTGTGAAGCATTTCCTCGGCTTTGAAAATGCGGTTTATTATTTCGTTAAGCTGGCTTACCGATAAAGCCGTTTCTAATTCTTGCATTTTTTCCGCTTTACCGCTTATCCCTCTTAAAAATAAGGGCTATCGGCTTTTATCTTTATTTTTGAACCCGTCCGCGCTTGAAGCTCTTTAGCGTATTTGCAAG
>JAISRB010000051.1 GCA_031273825.1 Clostridiales bacterium | reverse complement strand
AAAGCTTCTGACCGAAATGCGCATTTTTACCTCGAAGTTCAAAGAGACGTTCGGAATGTTTGACAACGCCGATATAGTCTTTGATAAATTTAAGACGAAGGACGGCGAAACCGTCGAGCTGACTCACGGGCTTTACGGCGTAATGCTGCAGAACCCCGACAGGGCTTTGAGAAGGAAGGCCTATAGCTCTATGTTCGGAGCGTACAAAAAATATATCAACACCATAGCCGCGAATTATTCGGGAAACGTCTTAAAAAACGTCTTTTCGGCAAGAGTCAGAGACTACAAAAGCGCGCTCGACCGCGCGTTGTCCTCCGAAAACGTCGATTCGTCGGTCTATGACAATCTCATAGCGTCTGTCGAAAAGGGGTTGCCGCGCCTGCAAGACTATGTCGCGCTGAGAAAAAAAGCTCTCGGCTACAAGGCTTTGCATTTTTATGATATGTACGCGCCGATTGTCGGCGACGCCGACATAAGGCTTGAATATGAGGACGCCTACGCGCTGGTAAAGGACGCGCTCGCGCCGCTCGGCGGCGAATATACCGCCATGCTCGACGAGGCGTACAAGAGCCGCTGGATAGACGTTCACGAAAGCGCGAACAAACGCGGCGGCGCGTATTCTACCGACGCTTACGGAACGCACCCTTACGTTCTTTTGAATTATCAAAAGACGACGCACGACGTTTTTACTATCGCTCACGAAATGGGTCACGCCATGCATTCCTACTATTCAAACAAAAATCAGCCCTATCAAAAGGCGGGCTATGAAATATTTGTCGCCGAGGTCGCGAGTACGGTCAACGAGACGCTTTTGCTCGAATACCTCTTGTCGCGCAAGGAAAACGACGGGCAGATGAAAAAATATTTGCTGTCTTATTATCTCGATATGTTCAGAACGACGCTTTTTCGTCAGGCCATGTTTGCCGAGTTTGAGCGCGCGGCCCACGAAATGGGCGAAAAGGATATTCCTATCAACGCGCAATCGCTGTCGGAGGCATATAGCGCGCTCAACAAAAAATATTACGGCTCGGGCATAGTCCACGACGGGCTTATCGAATGCGAGTGGGCGAGGATTCCGCATTTTTATAACGCGTTTTATGTGTATAAATACTCGACGGGAATAATATCCGCCGTGACAATCGCCGACGGAATACTAAAAAACCCCGAAACCGCCGTCAAAGCCTACAAGAAATTTTTGTCCGCGGGAGGGAGCGATTCGCCCGTCGAAATACTCAAGACAGCCGGCGTCGATTTGACAAAAAAACAACCCTTTGAGGCGGCCATGAACGTCTTTTCAAACGTATTAAAAAAACTTGAGGAAAGCTTATAGGGCTTGCGTTATAACCGCGGCTTTGTTGCTCTATAAGAAAGACGGATATCCAAACGGTTGACAAACTAACGTTCGTTAGTGTATAATATCGGCAAGATGAATCGAGTGAGAAGGGCTTCGGCATTTGCGCCGGACGGCAATCTCCAACCGTTGTCCGTTCGGCCGCCGCGGTTTTCCGCCTTTAGTTTTTCTTTTTTCTTTGGTTTTCTTTCTCGGTGAATCTTAACAAAAAACGCGCGGAGCGCACACGGATTTTGCCTGATTTCGGCGCGTTCCGCGAAATGTTTTTAAAGCCGTATTCCCTAAAAAAAAAGGGGAGAACGGCAAGCCGGGCCGACGTATAAAACGGCTTCGGCGAAGGTTTCTTCATAAAAAAAGGGAGGTATTATTTAAGGGGTTATTTTGTTGTATTGTTCCGTTTTAACGGTTTTATTTCATAGGCCGCGATATTGCGCGGATTTTATTGTGAGATCGATAGGTATTCTTTTTGTCAAAAGTCTTTCCCGGAACAATTTTTTATGAAGAACGAAAAGCCCGCTTGTGTTTTGCGGGCTTTTATTTTTTTTAAGGACGGTTTTTTTGCCGCTTGACGGGCGCGGTTTCGGCGGTATAGAACCGCGCTGATTATTTTTTTAAGGCGCGGTCGGTCTTGTCTATTTCGATTTTTTTTGCGGCGTTTTTGTCGAGAACGTCAAAAAGGGCTTGGCGGTCTTGCGCGGCTATCATTTTGCGCATTTCCTTAAGGCGCGAGATGATTCCGTCAAGCTCGGGCAGCAGACAATCCTTGTTTTCGAGAAACAAGCCCGTCCACATGTCGGCGTTGAGCTTTGCCACGCGCGACAGGTCGAGAAACGAGCCTGCGGAAAAGCCGTGATGAAGCTCCGCGGTCGGCGAGGCGATATAGCACGACGACACGACGTGGGCGAGCTGCGAGGTGTAGGCTATTATTTTGTCGTGTTCCTCTGCGGAGGTCATTTTGACCGAGCCGAAGCCCGTCTCCAAAAACAGCCTTGTTATAGCCGATACGGCGGCGTCGGAGGCGGCGACGGGCGTTATCAAAAGCGACGCGCCCTCAAACAGCTTTGCCGTTGACGCCGCTATTCCCGACATTTCTCTGCCCGCCATCGGGTGGGTAGAGATAAACCCGAGCGCGGGGTACAGCGCGCTCAGCCGTTTCATCTCCTCTGTCACGAGGCGCTTTGTGCCGGCGATATCGCAGACGACCGCGCCGTTTTTGAGGAGGGGCGCGGTCGTCCGCGCTCCGCCCTCCGAGACGAATACCTTGGGCGTGACGGCGTATATCAGCGCGTCGATTTCGCCTATGTTTCGGTCGGTCAGGCGCGAGTCTATAACGCCCGAAAGCTCGGCCTTTTGCATGACGTCCCCGGCTATATCGCGGCCAAAAATTTGGTGGCTTGTCTTTGCTTTAAAGGCCTTGCCGAGGCTGCCGCCTATAAGCCCGAGTCCTATTATTCCTATGTTCATAAATGCTTCTCCTTGTATAAAATTTTTGATAAAAAAAACCGACCGCGTCAAACTTTACGCGGTCGGCTCAAATTTTTTTGAGTTGATAATAAAATTTATGTCACCGCATATTAAAAGACCGGCTGCGATAATAGTAGCCGTAAGCGTAATAATATGAAGCGTAGACAAAGGTTTTTTTCATTTTAGCCAAACTCCCAAAAAACGCGGTGTTTTGCGCGCTTGCATAAGGATGGTGGAGGTGAGGGGAGTTGAACCCCTGTTCAGGCAAGCGAAGGGGATACTTTCTACATACTTAGCCGATTTGTTTATAGGTTACCGTCGCGGACGGTCGGCAGAACCGCGCCGGTCAAAGGATGAAAAGGTCGTCTTTGTAATACATCCTTTTTACAAAGAAGTACCCGGGCTTATCTGATGCCGGTTTTATCCTCGCCGGAGGGGATAGACCGACAGCTTAAGTTAAATTAAGCGGCAAGCGCAAGGGCCGGAGCCGTTGCAACTTTATTTGTTTTTGCGTTTAAATTTAATTTTACGTTGTTGACGCAAGACGTAACCTGCGGTATGCTTTTTATCCTCTCCGAGCGTGTCTGTCGAATCCAAAACACCCCCGCGAGCCGACGGTTTTCCCATCGTTTATTATAGTATATCACGAAATTAAAATTTTTGCAACCAAATATACAAAAAAGTTTTATGCCTCGTCCCGAGTATTCCTCGCGCTTAAAAAAATAGCCTTGCAAAAAAAACAATTGTGTGATAAAATATAAGTACATGAAACAAAAATTTATTTTAAGAATAATAATTCTTATGTTTTTGGTCTCGGCAGTTTCGACGGTTTCCGCTTGTCACAAAAAAGCCGAGCGGTTTTCCGTTGTCTATAAGGCGGCGGAGGGCGGGCATATCGAGGGCAAGACGGAGCAAAGCGTATTATACGGCGAAAGCGCGGAGGCGGTGACGGCTGTGCCTAACGAGGGCTATGAGTTTGCCGGTTGGTCTGACGAAGTTACTACGGCTACGAGACGGGATAATAGCGTAACCGCGGTGGCGGAGTATGTCGCTCTTTTTAGGCGCATAACAAGCTCGGTTAGCTACACCGCCGATATAGGTGGGTATATAGAGGGCAAGACGGAGCAAAGCGTATTATACGGCGAAAGCGCGGAGGCGGTGACGGCTGTGCCTAACGAGGGCTATGAGTTTGCCGGCTGGTCTGACGGAGCGGCGATGGCTGCGAGACGGGA
>JAISRB010000021.1 GCA_031273825.1 Clostridiales bacterium | reverse complement strand
CCGTTTTATCGTCTCCTGATATTTTTGCTCGCGCGCTCTTCCGTCCTTTAGTATATACAGCAGCAGGGCGACGAATAATACGGCAAAAATACCGTTCGCCACCGCCATGCTTATGACCTCGTCCCACAACATAAAGTCGTTCTCCCTTGCTTGATTTTTTTTGATTAGCCGTTTTTAAGACGGTCTAATCGCCGAACCGCGCTCTAAGCCGCGCATAATAATCGCCGCCGAGATAGGTCTTTAGATAGGCGTTGTCGGCAATCAGACGGCTTGCCGTCTTTTTGTCGAGTCCGTCATAAAAGCCGAGCGCGAGCATATAGCGGTCGCCGTATTCGGCGGTCAGCTCGGGGCTTGCTCCGTTCTTGTTTTCCGCGGCCTGCATGTCGGCGACATATTTGTTATATTGCATAATATAGTCGTTTTCCTTTTCGGTAACGGTATTGTTATACTTCGTCATGTCGGCTACAAGCCCGTCGCGCTCTTTAATCAGGGCTTCGAGCTTTTTTTCCGTTTCGTAGGCCTTGTCAAATTGCAGGCTTTTAGCGTCGGCGTCAAAGCCGGCCTTTAGGTCGGCGATTTTTTTGTCAAGCTCCGACACCGCCGCGTTGTAGCTTTGAGTATAGCTTTCGACGGACGATATTCCCGCCGCGTCTATCGCGTCGCGCCTCCCGGTAGCTATGGACGATCTTTGCAGGCCTCTTTTTAGCGTGTCGTCGTCTATTTGCTTTTTTAAGGACGCTATCTCGGCCTTTAACGCGGCTATGTCGCCGTCCTTTCTGTCCTCAAGCGCGCTTTTGTTTTGAGCGGCCGCGCTTATCGCGCCGTCGGCGGAGGCTTTAAGAGCCTTATATTTGTCCTCCGTAGTCTTGGTTGCGTCGGCCTCGGCTATTCTCTTTAGCTCCTCGTCGTCCTTTATGCCGTATTCGAGCCTGTCAAGCTCCAACTTGGCCGGCGCGGCGTTTTTGCTCTTTGATTCCTTAAACAACGCGTCCATTTCCTTGAGCTTTTTTACCAGCTCCTCCTCTTGCTTACGAACGTCCGACGACGTTTCCGACCTTGCTAAATCGCTTGTCAGTTTTTTTAAAATAGAAGATATTGAATTCATTTTCCCTCCCGGTGATTTTTTTGCGTTTACGCGGCTCTATACCGCCGCAAACCGTGTTTTTTTGTTTCTTATACGCGCCGCGTTTTTTATCCGCCGTCCGCGCCGAGGTTTTCAAGCCGCTCCTCGATTCTTATCAGCCGTCTTTCGACAAGCGTCAGCTTGTTATAAATTTTTTGCAACAACGTGTTGATTTGAACGGTTGCGTCCATATGCTTAGTCCTCCGTTTTATTTGATTTAAATTTGCCCGTATTCCTCTGCCAAAATTACCGCGTCTCTTATTTCCGCGTCGCCCTCGGCCAAAAACGCCGCAGAAAACTGCGAGCAAGGCTTCATTACGGCGATGCTTACCGGCTTGTCGCCGCCCTTGACGGCGTACTCAAACTCCCTGCCGTCGGCGTTGACGCGCAAAACGCAATCGTATTTGCTCATAAACGCCGCCTTTCTTATCAGCTTTTTTCTGTCGGGCGACCCGAGCGCGTTATACGCCGAGCTCCAGAGCATAGGCAGAGGCGTCGTTCCGATTTTTCCGCTGTAGTCAAGCTCGAATACCGTTCCCCTTAGCGCCGCGTCGGCCGCCGACGAAAGGCCGCAAACGATCTTTTCGGCGGAAACCGTCTTGACCGACGCCACGTCCAAAATGTTCGCGCCGCGCAATATGTTGACCGTCGCGTTTTTTATGTCAAATTCAAACAACGCGTTTTTTGCGTTCGGCTCGGCGTTTTCGCTAAGCAGCGTTTTGCCGTCGCCGAAGCCGGCTCTCGCCGCAAGATAATATTTGTTCTTATCAAAGCACGCCTTTAAGTCGGACGACGTGTCGATGATGCCCGTTACCCTCTCAAAGACCTTTTTTGCTCCGAAGCCGTCAAAGATATACAGCCCGTCTCTGAGCATAAAGATTATATAATCCCCGCCCTGAATTATGGTCTGCGGTATTATCTTAGAGCCGAGCGTGCAAATTTTGCTTACCGAAAACTCCTGTTGCTCGCCGTAGGCTATCAGCCTCTCTACCGAATAGTCGCGGAATATATAGACGCTGTCGTTGAACTGAACGACCTTTCTGACGTATCCTCCCTCGTCGGCAAAGTCGATAAAGCCGCCGTCGTCGAGAGAGACGTTCCAATTTGTCGGGTCGAACGTGTCCGAAAACCACACGCTCGTGTTGTCGCCCCTCACGCTCGCGTATATCCTCTCGCTGTGAACGCACATAGACTTTATCTTAGGCGCGTGCTGCACCAGATAGGGCTGTCCCGTTCCGTCGTATATATACAGCCCTAAGGCGACGGAAATGAGTATGACGTCTACTCCGTTATAGCGATAATTGACGGCGTCGCAAGGCTCGTAGGTTTTTGGCATGGTAAGACGGCTAAAGGCGGTCTCTTGCGTCAGCTTGGCCGCGTAAAAATAGCCGTCGCGGTCTACCGCGATAATTCTGTCGTCGGGCGCGTCCGCGTTCGCGTCGTATCTGCGGTAGATAAAAATCCGGGCGGCGTCCTTTGTCAGCTGCGGCAGCTCAAACTCGACTCCGTCGCTTTTTCGCGGCATTTTTGCTCTTCTTAGTCCTATGCCCGTCGATAACGCCCCGTCCGTCAGCCTGAAGTTATAGGCCGTCGTCGCGGTATTCATAGGCAGGACGCTCTCGTTGGTCTTTGAATCCGGCCCGAAAAAGACGGGGATTTTTATTCTCGACGTTTTTGACGGCAGAGCCGGCAGGTTTTTTCTGTAAAACATATTATTTTATCCATCTTCTCCGTTTGATTTTTATCTCGCCGCGCTTTCTCGCCGCGCTTTGCATCGCGTCCTTAAACCGTCTGTCATAGAGCAGGCTCTCGTTGAGCATACCGTTCGCAAGACAATATTCGGCGGCGACGCCGAGGGCGAACATCCTCTCGGTGACGTTCAAAAGCCCTGCGACCTCGTCGTCTATGCCCGTCAGCCGATCGGGAATATAGGCGTATCTGACCGTCAAAAAGACGTTTTTTGCGTCGCTTGCAAATATGCGCGACGGAAACAGCGTATATTTTATGTTTGCTCCCCCGCTCCTTAGCGAGACGATATGGAGCGGATTTTTTCCTAAGCCCGAAAGCTCGGCGCAGCCCGTCGGGTCAAAATACAGCTCCTCCTCGCAAAGAAGAGGAAAGTAATCCGCGACAATTTCATTGTATACGATGTCGGCGTATTCCAAAAGGCTTGCGACCTCTTTTTGCAGCGCGGCGTTTTCCGCGTCAAGGTCTATGTCAAGACCGACGATCGCGGCGGTTTTTTTTAGAACGTTTTTTATCAGCATAACTCTCCCCGTTTTGGCGCGGCGGCCTTTTTGCCGCCGCCCCCGCTCTTATAATTGCCCGAAACGCGGAATTTCCTCTCCTCCGCGCCCGAGATAGTCGACGAGATATCCCGCCTTTTTTTGCGCCCTGTCTATAAGCTCCCTTTCCCTTCGGCTCTCTGCGGCGCAATTTGTCCTCTCGATTTCCGCGAGCAGAGCCTTAGCGTTTTCGCGCCTTGTCTTTAAGACATAATCGACGGTTCGCCCGTCGAGCGCGCCAAAGGGCGGTATGCAAGCCGGCGCGCTTTCGTCCGTCTCGTGATAGACCTCAAACCGGCTTTTTCTCCTGTTGTATACGGGATAATATCCCACGTCTATCTCCCTTAGCCTCGACGCTATGTCGTATAGGTCGTTTCGTATTCTTATAAGATGACCGTCCATTTTTTTTAATCCTCCCGTTATGCGAACCTATCGCGTTTTCTCCCTCGCGGCGCGGCTTGCGCGAACGCGCGCCACAAGCGCGTTTCCCCTACGGCGCGGCTTGCGCGAATGCACGCCAAAGCGCGTTCCCCTACGCAGGGCTTGCGCGAATGCGTAAGCCCCAAAGCTTTATTTAGGGCAACCAAAAACCACGCTTTTTGGTTGCCCCCATTGACGCGCAAAGCGCGCGAAAAGGGGTGAATTGCGGCAATCTTGTTGCCGCAAGAGGGGAAACCCGGCGAGTGGAGCGTATGCGCAACGAGCGCGTTTCCCCTACGCAGGGCTTGCGCGACCGCGTAAGCCCTATATAAATAACCGCGCTTTTGCCCCGCTTTGACTATGCGTAAGCCCCAAAGCTTTATTTAGGGCAACCAAAAACCACGCTTTTTGGTTGCCCCCCTTAACGCGCAAAGCGCGCGAAAAGGGGTGAATTGCGGCAATCTTGTTGCCGCAAGAGGGGAAACCCGGCGAGTGGAGCGAATGCGTAACGAGCATGTTTCCCCTACGCAGGGCTTGCGCGAATGCGCAAGCCCTATATAAATAACGTAGTGTCTATGCCCGTCAGCATGGATTGCGCGAACGGCCTGTCGCAGATAAGCTCGGCATATTTGACGAGAGTGGCGCGGTAGACCGGCTTGCCCTCTATTTGTCTCAATATTTTGCCGCCGTTGCCCTCGAGCCATCTCCAATCGCAAAGCTGATGGAGCTTAAAGTCCGCGCTGTTCAAAATATAGGCCGAACCGGCGTCGACAAATCTGTCTGCTACCCACGGTATTCCGTTAAAGGTCAGAGCCTTATAGCCTCCGTCGAGGCTCATATAGTCGACATTGAGGCGGCTAAAAGACAGATAGTCTACCATGGCGCGTCTGACGTCATAAGACGATATGATGATATCCGGCTCGCTAACGCCGTGCTTTTCCTGCCCCTCGTCTATCGCCTTTTGAAACATGGCCGCCGTCAGCGTCGAGTTTACGGCGTTTACCGACGGCTTGAGCCACGGATTTTGAGTTTTAGACAGCCCGTAAAGCAAATCCTCCGCGCCGAATATCGCGCCGAGACCCGTCAGCTCGTTTTTGTAGGATTTCTGAACGATGAGCGAATAGTTGTCGCTCGCGAGAATCGCGCCGACGGGGTTGCTTTCTACCGTTATAGCCTTGGCGTTCATGTCTACCGAGACGACCTTAAGCCCCTCGCCGACGACATATCCGCTCGGCGTGACAATGTCGACAATCATTCCCGGGAACAAGCCCGTCGCCTTGTCGACGTTGATTTTTGTCAGCGCGCCCGTCGCTACGTTTTTTATTTTGGTAAGCACGCCGGTTCCGTTGCCGTATATCATTCTCGAAAAATTAAGCTTGCTGGCTTTGAGCAGACCCTCGATTTCCGCGTTCAAAAGATTGACGAACGCGCCCGAGCTGTTTTCCGAGGCTCTGACGGCCTTGTCGGATATCTCTATGCTTCCGAATAAGTTTTTTAACTCGACCTTGAGCTGTGCGTAGTGATTTCCCGAGGCCTTAGGCAGGTCGTCGGTCTCCTTTCCGCTCGATATGCCGCCGTTTATGCCGTAGGATACGAGCTTGACCACGTCCTTGCCCCAAACGTCCGACGAGGTCTGCTCTATTTTTGCCAACAGCGGGTTTACCCCCAAATTGAGCTGCTCGGCGACGACGCCGAGATAGACTGTTTTTAACGCCTTTTCGGCGGTTTCCATAGTTATCATAGTTGCTTTCTCTCCTTTTTTTTAATGCTTTTTTATCTGAATAGCTTTTCGGCAAGCTCCGCCGCCTGCTTTAGCGTCCGCGGACGCTCCGGCGGCAATACGGCGAAATCTCCTTCCTTGCCTATGACTCTGGGCAGATTGACCGTCCTCAAATCCTTTAAATAATCCGATATGATTTTTTCTCTTATCGCGCCATCCGCAAGAACGGCGTCTACAAATCGGGAATCCTTCAAAAGCTCCGAGGGTTGCGTCTCCTTTGTTGCCCCGTCGTCCGGCGCGGCTAAGGCTATTTGTCTTTCAAGCTCCTTTAGCCTCTGACAGCGTTTAGTAAATTCCGCTTCGAGACTTCCGTAAGCCTTGACAAGCTCTTGCGCCGTCTTAAACTTGCCCATGGAGACCCTTTCCGTCTCCGCGCCGCCTAAGCCCGCCGTCTCCGTGCCGGCCGGCGCCGTAACCCCCGCGTCCGCGCCGTTTTCCGCGGCGGCGGCGGCTCCGGTTGCGGCTTGCGCGGTTTCTATCATGGTTTGTTCCATATGCTTTTCCTCCGTTTTTATTTGTTGCGTCAATTTGATTGACAATTTTTTGTTGTGATTTTTTTTTAGCCTTGCGCCGCCGCAGCCGCGCCGAGCCGCTTGTGTTGGTCTATGTGTCTTTCAAACCGGCTCTTTAGCTCCGCGTCGTCCGACGCGCCGCCGATTATATATTTGACATGCTCGTCGATATGCAAGCCGTGGTCGTCTATCGAGTCAGGCTCGACGTATTCCGTCTTTAGCCTGACGTTTTCCTTAGCCGCCTTTTTGATGTGCATTTCGTCTAAATCACGGCTGTTTTCCCAATTTCCGAGGCCGAGAGCATCCAAGGCCTTTACCCTCGTCCGATCGGACATCCGCCCATTCTCATCGGTCAAAAGCCCCGTTTTGAGCAGGTCTATGACCATGCTTCTGCGGCTTGCCGGCGTGTCTATCATGTCGCTGTCGCTCTCTATAAACACATCGTCCTGCGTTATGTCGGTCTTGACGAAGGCCTCGAGCAAAAGCCCGTCCGATTCCTTGGCCAGATTTTTTAGCCGTCTGACGTTCGCAAAATCCTTATATAACGCTATGATTCCGAGGCCGAGATTTTTTATGGCGTTTTTTATGTTTCGCGCCGTAATATTAAGGCGCGTCTCGTCCTGCTCTATCAACAGCGACAAAGCTATTCCGCTTGTCACGCTCGACGGCACGTTTGAATACTTCATTATTTCGCTGACGCCGCTGATGACGACAAACTCGTTGAGCAGCTTTTCCTCCTCGTAGTTAAAATCGGCGGGAACTCTGCTCATGTCAAGCATTTGAGGGGGGCGGCTTCCCTGACGGTATATCAATACCTTGCCGGGCGACAGCCCCTCCTCCTCGAGATTGTCGGTGTCGATTGAGCCGTCCTCGACGGCCAAAACGCCCGTCGATATGCGGTTCAAAAACTCGTGCTTTCTGTTTCTCACGGCGTTATAGGCGCGCTGAACGGGTATGAGCCGCTCAATGACGCTAACGCCGAAAAAGTAGCCCGATTGCTCGATTGACGCCTGCTTGATAAAGGGAAAAACGTTTTCGCCCAGTCGGTTTACAAACGGTATAGAGCCGTAATAAATCAACCTGCCTCCGGCGACTA
>JAISRB010000047.1 GCA_031273825.1 Clostridiales bacterium | reverse complement strand
AGCGCGAATAGAACGCTATATGAACAACTACCCCCGCAAGCTGTTAGACGGATACTCGCCTAACGACCTGTATGAGAAAATAACCTAATAAAATGAACTATAAGATTATTTGAAAAGGTACGACAATTTAATTTACAATCTATATACCCCGCAAAATAAAATAATTTATAAAACATTCATTTGACAAAAACCGTCGCAATAGTGTATAATTAATTATCATACTCTAATAGGATGACTTTGAAATGGGCAAAGCAATAAAATGACATACAATGGACGAAATCGCCGAGCATCTTGACGTTAGACGCGATACGCTCACAAGGGTCATAAAAAATAAAGGCTTCCCGGGACATCTGGCAGGCAAAAAATGGCGTTTTATATCCATGAAGTAGACTATTTGGTAAAAGAGCAAAACCACGACAACGTAAACAGATAGAGGAAAGAAACAACAAATGACAGATACAAAGCTTCAATTTTTGACATGGCTTAATGTGGGGAATACGAAAAAGTATAGTCCTGCCGCTTGCATTGCAAATTTAGAGGAAGTATCGGAATATGCTTTGTCAAAAAAAATAGCCAAAGTTTATTTTTTTGAAATAACCGATCATTTCGCGTTTAATAAAATTTGTTCAAGACTTTTAAGCGACAACATTTTTCGCCATCATCTTGGTGGTAAAACGTATACTGTTTTTAAAAAATGCGGAAAGCTATACTTTCGTTTTTTAAAAGAGCAGGGCGAACGTTTATCCAAGTTGGGTCTTGGTGAGGATTTGTTAAAATTGCCAGAATTATCAGATATGAGCGAAAATACTGCAAAGAAAAGCACGATGATTCAAACGTTACCTAAAAAAAGAACGATAGCGGATGCAATCGTGGAAGTGCTTAAAAATAAGCAACCTCTTTTCACGCGAGAAATATACCATGAAATTATTGATAAGGGACTTTATCAGTTTGGCGCGGTTCAGCCATTAAGTGTTGTTTATAATACGATTAAGAGTAATTGCCTTATCGAATGTGACGATAAACACTCTAATAAAAAGTTTAAGGTAGTAATTGTTGACGGTAAAAACAAGTTTGCCCTTTCGGATTTTGAATCCTCTTTAAACGAAAAAGCATCCAAAACAGAAAATGCTGTTTTGCTTGATTGGAATGACAGAATAGCGATTAATTTCCAGACTTGGATAATTCAGCAAGGTAAAGCTGAGGCTACGGCAAGAAGTTATCGTGACGCGATGAATTTCATCGTTAAAAACTTCTCAAAAGATTGGGCAGCGGCAAAGAATCAGGCAAATGCGATATTGGGACTGCAATATTTTTATAGCTTAATCAAGGGCAATGGAAACTTTATTGCATCAAATAAGGTTATGCACAACGCATACATCGAATCGATTAAAGAATTTTATTTATTTTTAAGCAAAGATAATCTAAATAACGTGCAGAAAAGGCAAGTTGCCGACAATGCCGACACAGTGGAAAGTGTATGGAAATGGAATGGAGAAAATGATTTTACCGACACGAAACCCACAGTAATTAAAACGAAACTAAGCGGAGAAGTTTTGGTCAAATCATGGAAAGATGTTTTAAGATATATATACGAGTATGCTAACAAAAATTACCCGAAGGCGAATGTTATCGGACAAAAAAATAGTCAGGAAGGATTATATAGTCCTTGCAAGCTAACCAATGGACTGTTTATAGAAACTCAATGTAGCACGAAGCAAATCATGGCAAAATGCAAGCGAGTGCTTGCTTTCTGCGGCGAAAATTTGTCCGACATTGAGATAATGTTCCAAAAAAAATTAGAGCCACAAACAAAAGAAAATGATTCTAATAATGCTCAATTATCCTTGCCAGAGTCGATAACCGAAGCACTAAAACAGAATTACTATAACGGATTTAAATTCGATGCTACAGCTATCAGGTTGCTCATAGACAAATCTGGAATTACAATTGATTCTGCTATGCAAAAAACCATGAAAAGTGTATTATATCGCCGCAAGGATGATTTATATTTTTTGCTTGATTCAATAGCTACGCCCCAAACAAGAGAAAAAATTGTAAGTAAGGCGGATAATTTTCTTGCCGAATACGATGCCTTTGAACTTCAAGTATTATTAACTTTGTTTGAGAGTTGTTTAAATAAAAAAATTATCAGAAACGTTGATGACTTTGAATCGTTTTATGATTTTATTAATAGAGAAAAGGTTCGCTTTTTAGGAAAGAGCGGCAAAAGACTGGCTCGATCACAAAATGTAAAATCAGATGAAGTGTTTAGCAAAGTTATCAAAAAGACATATGAAATAATCGCTAAATCCGGTGGATATGCGAGTGAATGGGATATCTGTGAACAACTAAACGCTTTTTCGTCTGAATTAATTGAAGGTGTTATTAAGGATTACGCCAACGATATTATTAGAACCGAAATAGGTAATATTCCTTGCTATGTAACATTGGCGGCGCTGAACATACCAAATGATTTTTCTGAGGTTCTTTCTCGAGTGCTTAACCGCATTACATATCTTGAACTAGTGCCGACAGAAGATATTTTGCATACTTTACTTAGCTCCGAAATGGGGAATAATTTTAAAAAAGAGTATGGTATTCCAGATAACAAAACTTTTAGACAATTGATAGTATTATATTACAAAGATACTTCTAAACGCGAATGGAAGGGCGGAATTTATACGGAGGTATCAAGTTAGTATGTATTCATATGTTTGGGATAAAACAACACACGGTTACGTGTTGACAACTCAATCGGCACGGTTTATTGCAAATGAAGTGCGCCCTGTTTTCGCACAGGAATTGTTGATTACTGGTTTGCACAAGCGTTTTGAGTTCGATCATAACGAAAAACGCCCTCTACTTTGGGCGCAAAAAAATATGTATTTTGTGGATGGTGAAAAAGTCGCACAAATTAATAACACGCAATATGGCAAACCATTATCGCCAGAATTCTATTTTAAAGGAAAGCGCAAGCTTGAGTCAATTGATATTGCTGCAATGATAGAGAATAATGCCGATATTATGAGCCTTCTTATTATCGATACAAAACGCCGAGTAAAAGAACTATTCGATAGCCGAATCGGGCAAAGCGATTTGGCATATATCGCTTTTTCAGGCGGCAAGGATTCGGTAGTGCTACTTGATATATGTCATAAGGTTTTGCCGTTATCTGCGCCTGTTGTTTTTAGCGATACGGACATGGAGCTACCGGACACCTATAGTGTTTGGGAAGAAATCCAAGAACGTTATTCCGATAGAGTGTTTTATAAGGCTATGGCTAAAGCACCGGCTCTTGAAAATTGGAAGGATTTCGGTCCGCCTTCAAGGACAATAAGATGGTGTTGTTCCGTCCATAAAAGTGCGCCTGCACTTATTCTTTTGAAAGAAAAACTACGCAAACCTTATGTAAAATTAACTGCATTTGTTGGTGTAAGAGGCGAGGAAAGTCATAGCCGCTCTATGTATGAGGATAATGCCGATGAAGTGAAAAATGCATCGCAATTTAATTGTATGCCGTTACTTGATTGGGGCGCACATGAGTTGTGGTTGTATGTTTTTGCAAATAATTTATTAATCAATGAAGCGTACAAAAAAGGATTCACGCGTGTTGGATGCTTGCTATGCCCGGAGTCATCAGCAAAATATGAATGGTTTGTGGAGAGTGTTTACCCTGGTCTTTTGACACCGTACAATAAAGTCGTTATCAATACAAGCAACAAAAACTTTAAAACTGTTCAAGATAAAATTGATTATGTAGGAAGTCTTAATTGGCAAGCGCGAAAAAGCGGAGTAGTTTTGAAAGAAACGATTTCTAGTCCTACAATAACACATGACGGCATGTCGGCAACATTTCATAGTCCATATTTTTCAAAAGATTTGTTTTTTGAATGGATAAAAACAATCGGAGAGGTAGTATTCGAAGCTGGAAGTGTACAAACGCGACTAAAATTACCAAATACATTAGATGACGGAATTCCCTTTTCTTACAACTCTCTTGAGGGCGGTGGCGGGCAGGTGTCGTTTGATTTTCGCAGCGTCACTGAAAGAGTGGCAATGATGTCGATATTAATTGCATTTATGAAAAAAGCGGCAGCATGCATTGCTTGCAGAAGCTGTGAGGCGCAATGCAAAGCAGGCGCCATTGGAATTAAGAATGGAAAACTAAAAATTGATGCTGAAAAATGCATCAAGTGCCATAAATGTTACGATATTGATAACTCATGTTGGAGGTATATGTCTATGAGATTGCCTGAAAAATCCAAATCGGCAATGGTAAGTATAAATACTTATAAAAATTTTGGTCTTCGAGAAAAAGACAAATACCTTTGGGTGTCAGCACTTGTTGAATTAGGAGATAGATTTTTCCCTTGGCATGTCAATCATCCGCTTGGGAACAAAATGGTTGAGTCTGCACGCAATTGGTTTATTCAAGCGGGCTTGATTAATGAGCATGACAAAAAGCCTACGCAACTTGTTGATTTATTTAGGCAAAAAGGAACATTTAATTCGTTGGGATGGGAGTTTATTTGGATGGCTATAGTCAACCGTTCAATTCTTGTTAAATGGTTCATTACGGCAACAACAGTGGACATTGAAAATTCGGTAGAAAGACTACATTTGTTATTGAATGAGAGCAACCCTAACCTAGGGCAATCCACCATTGAAGGCGGTCTTGCAGCTTTAAAAGATATGCTGACTAAATCACCTCTTGGCGGAGAAAATGCTGTTACTTGCGTCGAAATGAAAGGTAAAAATGTTGAAAGTATAACTCGTAAAGCTAAAACGGTTGACCCGTTAACAATATTATATGGATTGTATCTAATTGCAGAGCAAACAGGGCGAAGTAGCTTTACCATTAGAGAATTGATTACTGCGGATATTGATTCGTTCTATGTATCCCCCATTGCGGCATTTGGACTATCGCCTATAACTTTCAAGCAACAGTGCGAAGGATTAAGAACTCGATTTCCAAAGATGATAGAAACGGTCTTTACACATGGAAATGATGAGCTAACAATCTTTCCCGACAAATATTCAATAATTGATGTTATCGCTGTTGCAATAGAGGAGAAATAAACATGGAAAAACGGCATTATTCTGATTTTTTTAAGATAAATGAGAGATATAGACCCAACATGACTCGTGAAACCATAAACGAAACAGTTGACACGTGGCTGGATTTCTATCCCCACGAAAAGTTTGTGGAATTTTTTTCAACGCTTCTTGAGACGATAAACGGTGGGCATAAATCTATATGGCTTACAGGAAACCTTGGTACTGGAAAAAGTCACGCTGCTCTCGTTACGCAAAAATTATTTTCTGACGATGAGGAGCGTGTAAAAAAATGGTTTGAAAAATATAAAAGAATTCTGGATTGCAACTCCACTCTTTTTACGCAACTTAATATCAGGCGCTACGAAACGCTAGTAGTATATGATTACAATGCTTCTGGTATGGGTTCGGATGCGGATTTTCTTGTTCGTTTAGAAAAAGGAATTGTCGACGAGTTAAAAGCAAGGAAGATGATCGTGCCGCCCAAAGCAAATTTAGACGAAATTATTAAACGCTTGCATCGTGAAGGACAAAATTTTTTCAAAATGCGCGACAGTATTCAGAGTGAATTATCTGAATTAAAACCGGTAATAAAGACCATTGATCAGCTTGTTAGCTTATTGCAAAGTGAAAAAATAAAGAGTACGCCAAATAATTTGTTAATGGAAGTGCAAAAGGTACTCCACAGAGATAACATTTATTTAGACATTCGCGTGCCGGCCTTTCGTAAATGGGTGAACGCAATTTTAATAGCAAATAAGTTGAAACGTATTGTTTATGTATTTGACGAATTTGCTAACTTTATTGATCGCAATCGCGGAGATTTAAAAACTTTTGAAGAAGTAACTGAAGCCCCGCAGACAAATAAATTTTTCTTAGTGCCAGTAACTCACATGAATATTGATGCTTATTTGGCCGAAGGCTCAGATAGTGCGCTTAAAGCCAATGAGAGGTTCTATTTTTGCAAGTTGCAAATGCCAAATGATACAGCATTTAAACTTGCTGCAACCGCAATAATTCCCCAAACGGATAATTTTGAAATAGCAGAAGAGTGGAAAAAAGAGAAAGACTTATTGTGGAGTGACGTCAGAGGTATTACTGAAGTAAATTTTAGTGATGACGATATAAGCAAGGACTCATTCTATAATATTTTACCTATTCATCCGATGGCGGCTTTTTTGCTAAAAGTTTTAGCCGAATCGGCTCAATCTAATCAACGTAGCATATTTGAGTATCTTAAGGGTAGCGCAAATGGTCGCGAGTTTCAAGATTTTATCAAGACCGGTGGTCCCACTATCTCGGGCAAGCAGTTTTTAACCGTAGATTATTTGTGGAAGTATTTTATTGAGCGCAACGATTTGGGAATCAGTAAGGAGATTACATCCATCCGGAATGAATTTGAGCGCATAAAAAATCGCGAGTTTCGCAATAGAGATTCTGATGATGAGGAAATTCGCGTCTTAAAGACTGCGTTATTGTTTTGCCTGCTCTCAAGGCTGCAGCCCAACGGACATGAGCGCCTTCGGCCGACAATTCAAAATATTGTATTATCTTTTCAAGGCGATAGCGCGATAGTCAATGTTGCCGGCATACTAAAAGAGCTTGAGAGAAAACACTGTTTTAATATCATTAACGAAAATATTGAATTATTTACATCATCAGTTGGAGGACAGGACGCACGGACAAAAGCGGAAGAATATAATAACAAGTTTGATGAGTTGCTTTCGGATGCGTGCAAAAAAACAATAGAAGAAAAATTGAAAAAAACATTTTCAAGTTTTTCACAAGGAAGATTTGATGTTCGTGTTTCCGATATAGGCAAAGCGACTCTAAGTGATTTTCCTGCGGCAACAAGAGAAAATTACGGATATGGGCGAGAAAAAGATAACGGGGCTACATGCCTGTGGTTCATAATCGCTAAGAATAAAAGCGAGCAATTACATATACCTGGTAATATAGATAAAATTTTGTCTCAATTGCATGATCATCGTATTCTAATGTTCGCATTTCCAGAAACATCATTTTGTGAAAACAATGCCGAACAATGGGACGAATATGTTTATTATTACGCGCAATGGGTACTTGAAAACGGCGATGAAGCAAAAAAACGCCGCAAAGTTGCTCTTGAACAAATAGAAAAATCATGGCTGGAGAGAATCAAAAATCCTGACACGTTGATAAAAGTATATTCTTACAAAGACGGAAAAGTTATCAATGATAGCGTTTTGTGGGGTTTAATTAAAAGTTTACTTGAAAACTATATCCGTAAGAACCTTAAATATTGTCCCGATTTTATAGTATCACAAATTGCCGCTTTCGACACAAGGGGTTTTAAATCATGGGCACTTTCGGGGATTAATTTTATTCCGGAAACACCCCAACACGGTGCTGTCGTGGCAGCATTAAAGGAACAAGGAATTAATGAGAGCAATGATTGGTTCAGACAAAATCCGGAGCATCCGTTTGCGCAGATTCGTGCAATAATTAATAAAAAAATAATAAGTACCGTTGAAAAAGGTGCTAATCTATCAATTAAACAAGTATTTAGAGAACTTCAACGTGCGCCGTTTGGATTGAAATTTAATGCGCTTAGTGCGTTTGCATTGGGTTTTACGCTAAGATATTTGTTGGAAAGCAATTATCAGTGGACAAATCTTCAAATGACAAATCCATTAACCAAAACTGAGTTAGCCGAGATCATTGAAAATGCAATAAAAGACAATTTGCAAAGCAAAAGTTTTCATGAAAAATTAATTTGTCGACTTTCAGATGACGAAAAGGTATTTATTGAGAAAGCCTCACTAATGTTTGGTTTCGCAAATCCAAGCGGGGATGACACAGTAGAAAAAACCTTATTGAGAATACAGGGTCGTATTGAAAAAGATTTTGGTCGCGTTCCCTTATGGGTGTTTGCAGAATATGTCCAGAATAGGGAAGAAGGATTTGCAATACAGATTAGCGATGTACTAAATAAAATTTGTCGCGCTGGTAGCACAAGTGCAAAGGGCAATGTTGAAGAACGTTCAAATTTCATTAAAGAAGTCGGAAAGCAAATATGCAAAAACGATTCACTTGTCCAACTAGTTGCCAAATATGTAAAGCCGGAAAACTCGCAAGATGCTTTTTGGGCATATGTTGATAAAATAGCTTTACCTTTGAAAAAACTAGCCGAGGAGGTTGGAGATGTTTCGCATGACTACTGTAGGATACTGTTGGCAAAATCGAGCGAAACGGCGGGGTTTCTATGGAATAAGGCAGATATTAGTCGAGAGATAGATGACACTATTCAAGAATATGAGGTAATTAAAATTGCACAAAAAATTCTAGGAGTGGATGGTTTTATAACTTACAAATCGACAATAGACAACTTGCGTAATGCGATTACGCAAACCAATAAACTTCCTAAAATACTAATAGTTTCGGCTCTGCCAACAATAGGCATTTTTTTGGACAGTATTTTCGACAACAGTGCTACCGAAGAAATAAAATATGCCTTGTTTCAAAATGCTAACATAATAAAAGGGTTGTTTTTTGATAGTAAACGGGCTAAAACATTAGAGATATTATATTCCCGACTGGATAAAAAAACAATTGATGAACCAGGATTGTTGAGCGTACTCAACGACATGGGCAGTTTTTATTACGAGAAAGAGGCGGAATTTTGGGCAGAAATACAAAAACACATCGACGCACAAGCACAACAGTCTATCGTATGTGAAATAAAGCGTGAATGGGAACGTTTAACAGACACCGCAACACCTTTAAAATGGGAAAAAGATAATAAAATACCTGCGCGTTTTGCGTTAGGGAATATTGTTGAATCGGGTGATATAATTGATGCAGTTGAAGTGCCAGAAAAATTTTCAGCTTCTAAACTTCGCGAGTTGCTTGAAACAACAAAGAACCTACTTCCAATTAGCGTGGCGGATTGTCAAAAAAGTTTTATTGCAGAAACAGTACCAAAGAAATATTCTAAACTTAATATTAGTTTATCATCACTTTTGACCGAGCTTAGCGGCAAATATGGAAATCCAAGGAACTGGCAACCAAGACCTGATATAAGTGCTTTTATTCATAACGAATACGGCTTGACCTTTGCTCCTCAAGCAATTGAAATAATTAAAAAGTGCCCAGTGGAAGAATTAAGACAAAAACTAATAAGAGCAGTACAAAACAATGCCGAGATAGGCTTATTATTTTTGGAGGATGAGTGATGAACTATTCTCTTAATGAATATTTACAATATATTGTCACCGATTCTACTTGCGTTGAAGTCTATTCAGACAATGATATGGCAGCAAAATTACTTGCGCAACACAAAAATAATAATGACTACATATTAAGTTTATCAGAGTGCATTAGTGACAATACATACTTGCTTCCAACGCCTAGTGAATTGATAATTGAAATAGATGAAAAGATTCATGCTCTAAATAGACGTGTTGTCGTTATCGGAATTGACGGATATTTATTATTAGTAAGTAGGCAAAGCAGAAATGCATTTATGGTTGCACTACAGTTAAGGATAGACGAACAAAAACTCAATGCTGCTTATATGATTAGCAAAAGCAACTTTGATAAAAAACAATTTAGCAATCCGAAATATGAAAACTCGTTGCAAATAGTTAATATTACCGAAAACGGCAAGCCTGTTTTACCGCCAACGGTAAGGCTTGTGTCACAAAAATGGGTGGAAAATAAAAGCTATTGTAGAAATTGGATTGAGTTGTTGGATATGCTCGGCAATTTTGAATCTGGTGATAATTTCGAGCATATTGACATTACGCTTGCCTTGAGCGATTTTACTTTAAGTCAAGCAGGGCTATCAGAAGGAATCGTGCAATATACTGATGTTAAACGTATAGCCGAACATTTTTACGAAATCAAAGCCGATTTGCCACAAAGTACGATAGAGAGCTTATTAATAAAAAGTAAAAGTGCAAAACTACATCCAAAACTGTTTCTAAAAAAACAGTTTGGAGAAATTAACATTAATTCTATTTTTGCATTAAAACGACTAAAAGAAATGCCAAACGATGATTTATGGATAGCGTATGTGTGGATGTTGAAAAACGAGATAGACAACACTTCATATATGTCAAAAGTTTTAAGTGAAAATTTAAATTGCGACAATATTTTACGTGTCTATATTTCAGATTATCCCTTAATGGTCTTTGGGGATATCAATTCTATTAAATATGCCAAAGAACGTGCTGATGCCATAAAAGAACTAAATGGGCAAGGCGAATCGTTTATTGTTGAGTTTATTGAAAACGCAAATTCTTATACAAATGATGTTGTTGCTTGTTGGCTTAACTGCGGAACAAAGGCGGAAAAACAAGAAATTGTCCGACGGGTATCGATGAGCGATTTGACAACAGGGTTATCTTGTTTGTGGCAAGGATTATATCCCATGTTGGATGACTATCTCTCTATGGAATATGATTTTGGAATTAAAGAACTTAATGATTATTTTGACGATTATAGAAAATTTAAACTGAAAAACACGGTGACAGAAGATTTTGTAAAAAGCGCAGGCGACTTTTTATTGCCCCCATTGATACAAAAAAGAGACGTCCTCTTATCGGAAATGCCTACAGATGAAAAATCAGCCATACTTGTTGTTGACGGGATGGGCGTAGAGTATATACCTGCAATTTTCGCTGTGGCTAGTCGCAGAGAAATTAATATCAAATCAATTCATATCGCGGAAGCAAACCTGCCTACAGAAACAGATTTCAATAAAATAGGTGATAAAACAATAAAAATTAATAGGCTTCCTCCGGCAAAATTGATCGACGATATTGTCCACGATGGTGCTGTTAAACATGAGCATTGCACTCCCGAACAGAATATTGTTGCTGTATTTGATGCTTTAGAAGGTGTGCTTATTCGAGTAGTCAAGGCGTTAATGCAATATGATCGCGTAATATTGACAGCAGATCACGGGGCGTCAAGGCTTGCAATAATCGCATACGAAAATGATTTGGCAAAAATAAATGAAGAGATAAAAAATCCACTTGACTGGCGTTACGCGAGAGCTTCAAAAGGGATGGTTTGCCCTGACGGTTTTGAGGAAAAACGCGATCTTGAACGCCAATGTGTTTATTGGATTATTCGCGGCTATAATCGTTTGTCTAAACAGGGTGCGCCAAAAAATGAACTGCACGGTGGGGCTTCTCTTGAAGAACGGCTTGTCCCAATAATCGTTTTCTCTAAGGTTTTCACGGATACGATTATTAAGAAACGTTCAAAGCCGAGTGAACAACTGATAGAAGAAGTGGAATTTAGTTTTTAGGAGAGCAAAACAATGTACGATGCAATAAAATTAAGAAAACTGTTCCCAACGACGACAGTTTTTAAGGATCCTTCAATAACTGCGGTATTTAAGAACGCAAAGATACCGTCATTTTTACGCGATTGGATCTTGAAACAAAAAGCTGACAGCGACGGTCGTATCGGTGATATAGACGCGTTGAGCAAATATATTAGCATTGTTATTCCACGTCGTGAAGAAAAGGGACAACTCGAAGATGCCGCTCGTTCAAATGGAGAAACGAGAAAATTTTTGGCAAAGATTGATGTACTGTTTAATTCAAGAGCTAATTATTATACGTTTGAAATCCCTGTTCTTGGATTTTCGCACAATCAGACTATTATTGAAGATTATGTCTGGGAAAGAATAAAGGGAGAACTTATAGGCGGTGCTGGAGGATGGGGATTAGTTAAACTTGGTTATATGCCGCCTGAGGAAAATAAGAATAACGGGCGCTTTACTCTTCTTGAGTATAAGAATTTTTGCCCCTATACTGTAAAACTTGATTCCTTCCGCGAAGCAAGAAAGCACTTTGATACGGAAGAATGGATGGATATTGTTTTAGGTGCTATCGACTATAATGCCGATGGATATGCATTGGCTCAGATTGGCGGTAGACCTCTTTTGTCCAACGAAATTTGGGAAGCAAAGCATACAATGCTAACAAGGCTACTACCATTTATCGAACCGCGACTTAACCTTATTGAACTAGCTCCTCAGCAAACTGGAAAATCATACATATTTGGGAATATTGGAAAGTATGGTTGGCTTGCGGGCGGCGGCAGCTTAAGTCGCGCGAAACTATTCTATGATATTTCATCTAAGAAATTTGGGATAGTAACGTACAACGATTTCGTTGCAGTTGATGAAATAAAATCGATTAGTTTTCCAGATTCTTCGGAAATGCAAGGTATTTTGAAGGGGTATATGGAATTTGGATTTGTCAATGTCGCAAATGTTAAAGTCGAAGGTGATGCGGGTATTATTTTGCTTGGAAATATAAACCTAAATGATATGGATGCATCAAAAGACATGTTCCGTGAATTGCCGGAGGTTTTTCGTGATGCAGCTTTAATAGAACGCGTACATGGATTTATTCCCGGACAAAGGATTCCGCCATTGACTAAATCAATGATAATTAATGATTGGGCACTTAATACTGAGTATTTTACCGAAATAATGCATTTGCTCCGCGCTCCCGCTGAAACACTTCGTTATCGCGGACTCATTGAGCGGATAGTGCAAACAAGGCAGGGGGCAGATCAAAGAGAAAGTGAAGCAGTTTTGCGCTTGAGCACTGCATATTTAAAGTTATTTTTCCCACATGCGGACGGTGAATTAATTCAAGATAAGGATTTTCGTAAAGACTTTATGACCTATTGTTTGCAACCGGCAAAACGCATGAGGGAAACGGTGTTCAAACAAATGCAAATAATAGATCCAACCCAGTTTGGCAAACGCAGCATGTCGACATATAAATTAAAAGAGGAGTGAGTGATGCGAGAAAATAAACCGATATCATGTCATTTGTGCAAAAGAGAATTGACAAAAATTGCAGTCGGTCTAAACAAAAAACTGCTTGGACGAAACATTATATTCTTTTTTTGCATGGATTGTCTCGCGGAATATCTTGATACCACTACCGATATTTTGCTTGAAAAAGCAGAAGATTTTAAAGCACAAGGCTGTACGTTATTTATATAAATGAGAGTCCAGGCAATGTTGCTTGTGGCTATAAAATAGAAATGTTTTTTCGACAACTCTACTTGAAAAACCAGCCAAAGCATGAAGGAAAAGATGAAAATATACACTAAAACATAAGCGAGGTTAACATGGAAAGCCCAACGATTGAATACAAGCGTCAGTGGGACGATGAGTTTTTAAAAGCCTTGTGCGCCTTTGCAAATACTAAGGGTGGGACACTTGAAATCGGTAAGGATGACAAAGGGAAGGTTGTCGGGCTTTCTAATCCCAAAAAGCTCTTGGAGGATTTGCCGAATAAAATACGGCAGGCTTTGGGAATTGTTGCCGATGTTGAGCTACGCGAAGAGGACGGGCTGTCTTATATCCGTATTTCGGTCAACGCTTACGGTCAGGCGATAAGCTGCCGCGGGAAATATTATTACCGTTCCGGCAGCACAACACAAGAGCTATCGGGTGCAACTTTGGATGATTTTCTGTTGCGCGTTCAGGGAAAGACATGGGACTCCTTCCTTTTACCCAATGTAACTGTCGATGATTTGCATATTGATGCAATAAAGCTGTTTCGGAAAAAGGCATTGTCGAGCACCCGCTTGACTGAGGACGATTTGGCAATTAGCGATAAAACACTTTTGGAGAGTCTTGGGCTACTTCAAAAAAATGGTGCGCTTAACCGCGCCGCCGTCTTGCTTTTTCATGAAAATCCGGAATATTGGGTCTTAGGCTCTTACGTTAAGATTGCATATATCACAAGCGAAAGGCAAAATGTTACGGATGACATCAGGTATCATGATGAGTTTCGCGGACCGCTTATTACATTGCCGGACAAAATTATGGACGTAACCTACTCAAAGTATTTTACGCAGAAGATAACCTACGAAGGGATTCAACGGGTGGAAATCTTTCCCGTTCCGCGTAGCGCGTTCCGCGAAGCTGTTATTAATGCAATCATTCACAAGGACTATTATTCAAACAATCCGATACAAATCCGCATTTATGACGACAAGGTAGAGATTGATAACGAGGGTAGACTACCCGACGACTGGACTATCAACGACCTAAAAGGTCAGCACAAATCCAAGCCGCGCAATCCGTTGCTTGCCAACGCCTTTTTCCGCTCAGGTATGATTGAGGCGTGGGGTCGCGGCATTGAAAGAATCAACCTTGCACTTCGCGCCGATGGCAAGTCTGATGTGGATTACAGATACAACGGCTCGGATATCGTTGCAGTATTCAGGATTTCCCCTAACGAAACAAGCAAAAACGCCACTGTAAATGCCACTGTAAACGCCACTGTAAAATTATCGAAGACACAGAACGTCGTTTTAGAAATGCTGAAAGAGGATAAAACATTGACATCGGAAGCAATGTGCATAAGATTGGGAAAGGACATCGGGACTATCAAACGCGCAATAAAAGCCTTAAAAGAAAAAGGCTTAATTAAACGCATTGGTTCGGATAAGGACGGTTATTGGGAAATAATTAACGATTAAAGTATTAAGACCTAATTAAATATTAAAATGTATTTAGAGGGACTTTTTTGTGTGGGATACCGAACAAAATCTAAAAATATTGATGGCAAAAGGTCTTATCGATTAGAGAACTATTTGCGCCTTAGTCCGGCGTTACGAGCATTTCTTGATAGACGGGGAGTAACCGTTATGTAGAATGACGTTAATATATCGCATTCTTTTAAGTATGAACGACAAAAACGAATCCGCAAGCTGATTGCGAGTTCGTTTTTTTGTTTATGCGGTTACTTCCGCTTTGAGAAGTTATGCCCAAAAGGTCTAAAACCTAAAAAGTTTCTAAAAAAACTTTTCTAAAAACACCTTGACGATAGGCCGTTTTTTTTCTAAGTAGTGGAGGGATTTTTTTAAGAGGGCAATTCGGCGGAAACAATACGACGAAACGGAAAGACAGGACAAGGTTAGACAGCCACAAGCAAAAAGGGAAAAGAATGAAAATTCTATCGAAAGTAATACCGATTTGAATGAATTGGAGGTTGACAAAACCGTTGCAAAAACCTAAAAAAGACAAGCAGGGTTAGATATACAGAAGGATACAAATTGCAATAATAAAAAATTATATAAAAGTAAGGTCAAACAGCAAGTTCGTGATAAAAACAAATAAACATCAAGAGGTTATATGCGATTTTAGGTGTAACCTTTTTGGTGTAAAAATTAGGCTTCTGCTTACTGATTAATATTAGCCTAATAAATGTAGCTATAAAGACGCGAACTTTAAACAGCTATATATAAAACTTTGGAGAAAACGGATGTTCTCAGTTTGACATTGAAAAAGAAAACTGCTATAATATAACATAGAGTGCTAAAAGGAGAGGTGACAATGACTTTCGCTGAAAAAGTATTACAATTGAGAGTCAAATTACAAATATCGCAGATGCAACTTGCAGAGCTGCTTGGCGTTGCCTACACAACAGTCAATCGATGGGAAATGGGGCATTATAAGGCGACAAAACTTATAATGGTTAGATTTGACGAGTTATGCAAAAAGTACGGAGTAAAATTTGACGAAAAGGGGACAAAAGAATAATGGTAAAGGGATTGCTTTTCCGAGGTTAGGAAGCCAATAAAAGGGCAGACAAGACAGTATTACTGACTATTGTCTCAATCGCTAGCTTGTTATCTTATCGTAATGAACGGCGATCCGCGCAAAGAGGTGATAGCCTTAGGTCAAACCTATTTTGCGCTAAAAACGCGCCAACAAGAGATTCAAGAGCTTTATGAACGGCTTGATGAGGATAGCAAGCTATTGTTCGTACGCGGCGACATATCGTGACCGACAAAACGGAAGCGGGATAGGTGCATTACAGAATCGGAAAAGCAGCGCGTGGTGCAATAGAGGAAATCGGCGGAACTATACCCGAGGATTTACCGACAGCAGAAAAATCAATTCTGCAGCTACAAACTGAACAAATAAAGACAATTAAAGGGAAAAGGGGAAAGGATTAACAGAGGAAATTATGGGTAACGAATCAAAAGAAATTAGAGAAAGAATTTGCGACGAAATTTCAAAGATAAAAGATAATAGTAAACTTGATAGAATTATGGCGGTGCTTTCGCAATTAAACGATGAAGCAGATGTTAGTGACGGAGCATTAAATAATTTTTTACAAGCTCTTTATCAAAAGCTAAGCGGAAATAAACAAAGTCAAGCACGAAAAATTGTTAATGACCTTTTAGATAACTACGATAGCGAGTATGTTGAGGGGAAGAAAAAAAACAACGGCTATCCCCCTGCGTTTAAGGAAAAAGTCAAAAAGGCTGTCGAGGAAATCGTAAGGATTTGTCAAGAGGATTTTGGGGATAAAGTGCTGAAGGTATTGAAAGGAAGCTGATGAAAAAAGTTTTTATAAAATTTCTAATAGCGTTGCCTATCATTATGGGCGTGTTTGCAATTATCACGCTGAGTTTCGCTTTATTAGATACTGGAACGCTATGGGAAAGCTTAGAAAAAGACGGCAATGTTACAAGCGCATTGCAATATATATCTTTGATACTTTATAGGCTTTTGATTTACTTGCTGCCTGCTGTAGTGTTATGGCTAACAAGTAAGCGATTCAAAACAAAAAAATATGGCTTTCTTGAATGTTTGAACTTCCAGTTTGCGATTTATACCATTTTGAAGTGTATGGTGGTACTGTTTGCGTTAGATTATTTGCTTTCCATCAAAATGTTTAACGCTATGAATAATTACGTTGTCATTTTTGGATATGTAATTACTTTAATTAGCAAAAAGAAAGCCGACTTAGGCAAAATTGATTTACTTGAAAAGGAGAACGCAAAATGAAAAAATAGACGGACAAACGCCCGACTTAGCGGCGGCAAGAGTTGAGGAGTTAAGGGCGGTTTTCCCCGAGGTGTTTAAGGACGGGAAAATTGACTTTGACGCGCTACAAAATAGTTTAGGTGAATACGTCGAGGACTCACGCGAAAAGTACAGCTTTTCATGGGCGGGCAAATTGGACGCGATACGCCTTGCACAAAAACGCAGCACGGGAACGCTCCGCCCTTGCCGAGAGGAAAGCGTGGATTTTGACACGACGGAAAACCTTTATATTGAGGGCGATAATTTGGAAGTTCTCAAGCTCCTTTCGGGAAGCTATATGAACCGCGTTAAAATGATATACATAGACCCGCCGTATAACACGGGCAACGATTTTGTATATAAAGACGACTTTGCCGACTGCATAGAAAACTACAAAAAGATAATCGGCGCAACGGCAAAAAGTAATGCGGAAACGGCAGGACGGTATCACACAAATTGGCTAAACATGATGTTGCCGAGGTTGAAATTGGCACGGGTGCTTTTGAAGCCTGACGGCGTTATTTTTATAAGCATAGACGACAATGAGATTACGAACCTGCGGAAACTTTGCGATGAGGTGTTCGGCGAGTATAACTTTTTAGGAATACTACCGCGAGTCACTAAAAAGGCGGGGAAAACAACAGACGCAATAGCGTCAAACCATGATTACATTTTGATATATTCAAAATCGGAAAGTGTGAGGTTTAATTTACAAAGCCATACTGACGAGGGTTTTAAATTTGAGGATGAATTTGTCGAATCAAGGGGAAAATATAAGCTAAACCAAACGCTTGACTACGACAGTTTGCAATATAGTCCAAGCTTGGATTATCCGATTGAAATTAACGGCAAAACCCTTTATCCCGGCAACTCACTTGAAAAATACAACGCACGGAAAAGCGGACAATACAGCCGCGCAGATTGGGCGTGGCGATGGAGTAAAGAGTTGTTCGAGTTCGGCTTAAAGAATGGCTTTATAGTGGTAAAAGAATACGACGGTTATTCCCGAATATATACTAAAACATATCAAAACGCTTCAATAGAAAGAATCACGAACGGTTTTGAAATTCGCTATATTGAAAGAACAAAGCCTCTATTGTCGTTAGAGTTTGTTGAAAATGCATACTCAAACGATAACGCCAAAAAGAATCTCATTTCGCTTTTTGAAGTCGCACCTTTTGATTATGCAAAGCCAATTTCGTTGCTAAAATTTTTAATAGCATTTAGCACGACAAACGACGACATAGTTCTTGATTTTTTCAGTGGGAGCGGCACGACGGCGCACGCAGTTATGCAATTAAACGCGGAGGACGGCGGCAAACGCAAATTTATCTGCGTGCAAATGCCGGAATTAACTGACGGGAATAGTGAGGCATATAAGGCAGGATATAAAAACCTTTGCGAAATCGGCAAAGAACGCATACGCCGTGCGGGTGAAAAGATAAAAAACTTTTTGTTGGAGAATGGCGATATTTATAGATATTATCAAAAACACGGAACGCCCGAGTTACAAGATATTACGGTCGGCAAAGCTAAACTGTTGGATGACGGAAGAGATATGATTATAAATGGAAAAACGCATACCGTCAAAAAGGCGATAGCTTATTGGGGAGATGATGAAAAAAATAAAGAAATGTCTGAAAATTTAGATACAGGCTTCAAGGTATTCAAACTTGACGCGTCCAACCTACGCAAATGGGACAACAGCTATACGCGGGACTACGAGGCATTAGCGCAAAGAGTGTTTGCGTACTACGATTATTTACTGCCCGACCGCAAGCCTCTTGATTTGGTATACGAGATTATGCTCAAATACAGCTTACCGCTAACTTTACCCGTAGAGGAAGTTACGGCGGCGAACGCCGCGGCGCATATAATCACGCACGCGGGCGACGAGAACATGGACGCATACAAGGTTTTGATTTGTATGCAACCCGACTTAACAATCGAGCAAATGGAGGCTTTGTCGGCAGTCGGCGCGGGTACGCTTTTCTTTGCGGATATGTGCTTTACCGACACCAACGCCATGACCAACTGCGACGAGATACTAAAAAAAGCCGGACAGGAAATGAGGTTGTTTTGATATGCAGCAAGAAAAAATTGCAAACTACAAGTTAGGTTTAGCTGCCATAAGAGGGCAGAAAATTAATGATAACCGTTTTTTAGATAATGACAAGATTGAAAGCGCAGTTTTTTCTGCCGCTTTTATTGCAGTTTTTGAAAGATTTAATTTGACTATATGTAATAGAATAGGCGGAAATCTGCAAAAAACTTATGATACAAAAGAGCCTGTAGATGTTTATGCAGCCATAATGAAAGCAAGCTTGAAAAAAATGTTTAACGATAAAAAAACACTAAAAAAAGCGGACATAATTGATATCATGGTTTTATTTGACTTTATGAATTTAGAGGACAAAAAGGAATACTTTAAACTCAAAAAAATTAGAGATGAAATAGGTCATAATTTATTAGAAATGCTTTACGGTGATGCAGAAAGATTCAATAAAATTTATTTAATAGACCTTTTGATATTATTCAAAAAAACGCTAATCAACATATATAATAATTTTTTGATATTAACGGACAAAAATGATAATAAAGGTTCGAATTCCTTTGAACTTATCTTATTTGAATTTGCTCTTGTAGATGGTTTGTTGTCGAATATTATAGACCGTGAAGAGCATCCTGATATATTCAGAGTACTTGAGGATGAAGGATTATGAAACTAAAATTTAAAAAACAACAATTCCAAATAGATGCGGTAAACGCGGCGGCGGAGCTGTTCAAAGGGCAGACGGGTGCACCGTCTATTTTTTCAGTAGAACGGCTTGATTTGCACGACCACGCGCAAGGCGTTTTTCAAGGCTACGGTAATGCGCTGACAATAGACCGCGCTCAAATACAAGCGAATATGAACGCTGTGCAAGAAATGAACCTACTTCCTCTTACGGAAATACCCGATGTGGACGGACAACCCGAATACCGCTTTAATATTGAAATGGAAACAGGCACGGGCAAGACGTTTGTGTACATAAAGACTATATTTGAGCTTAACAAGCTATATGGGTTTAACAAGTTCGTAGTTTTAGCTCCGAGCGTCGCCATTCGCGAGGGCGTATACCACAGCTTCAAAATCATGGAGTCGCACTTTGCGCAGGAGTACGACGGACGGCGGGCGCATTACTTTATATACAACTCTAAAAAGCTAAACGAGGTGCGCGACTTTGCGCTCTCGTCAACCTTAGAGGTTATGATTGTAACTATCGACGCAATAAACAAGGACAGCAACCTTTTTGTTAAGGAAAGCGACCGCATGGATAAAACGGCGCGGGAGTTTATGACCGAGTGCCGTCCTATCGTGATACTTGACGAACCGCAGAGCTTAGACACTACGACATTAGCGCGGACGGCAATCAAGAACAATCTCAACCCTCTTTGCGAGTTGCGTTATAGCGCGACGCATAAAGAAAAAATAAACACGATTTACCGCCTCACTCCCGTGGACGCATACGAAAAGAAAATCGTCAAGCAGATTTGCATTGCAAGCGACAGCGTGGCGGGTGGGTTTAATAAGCCTTATATTCGGCTTGTGGAGGTTGGCAAAAAAGGCAGTTTCTACGCTAAATTAGAGCTTGATATTCGCAACCCGAAAACGGGACTTGTGTGGCGTAAGACCGTAACGGTTTCGTCCAATGCAAAACTCTCCGAGGTTACGGGGCGCGACATATACGACGGCTACGAGATTGAAGGAATCGACTGCACGCAGGGCTTTGAAGGAATAGAGTTTTCTAATACCGAAACCCTTAGCTCAGGAAAGACTATCGGCGGCGTGGACGAAACGGTAATGAAGCGCGAACAAATTAAAAGCACTATACTAATTCATCTTGAAAAGGAATTGCGGTATATTAGCCGTGGTATCAAGGTTTTGTCGCTGTTTTTTATTGACGAGGTGGCAAAATATCGCATTCACGGCGCGGACGGCGACGACGCAAAAGGCATTTACGCAAAAATGTTTGAGGAAGAATACGCCCGCCTTATCGCTTTGCCAAAGTTTGCGCCGATACGTGAACGCTTTCCGCAGGACGTGACCGACGTTCACAACGGTTATTTTAGCAAGGACAAAAAAGGAGCGTTAAAAGATACAAGGGGAGACACGGTGGATGACTTTGACACTTATTCGCTAATCATGCAACAAAAGGAAGTTCTACTTAGTTTTGAATCCCCTCTGCGCTTTATATTTTCACACAGTGCGCTAAGGGAAGGTTGGGACAACCCCAACGTGTTCCAAATCTGCACGTTGATTGAAAATAGAACGCCGTTTACTTGCCGCCAAAAAATCGGGCGCGGGCTTAGGCTTTGCGTAAATCAAAACGGTGAACGGATTGAGGAGGACAGCATAAATATCCTACACGTTATAAGCAACGAGGGCTTTAGTGAGTTTGCGGCAAAGTTGCAAACAGAAATTGAGGAATTGGGTGTTAAATTCGGCGTTTTGGATATCGGAATGTTTGTAAACATTTCCTATAATGATAACAACGGCGCGGCAGATGACGCTACCTCAAGCGGTGCGGAAGCTGCCGAACATAAAAAGATTAACCATGCGGAGGCGACGGAAATTCTGCAACATTTCCGCGCTAAAAACTATATCGATACAAGCGGAAAGGTGAAAGATACGCTTAAAAACGCACTTAAAACGGGAACGGTTGACTTGCCCGCCCGCTTTGAGGCGGCGCGGGAGCGCATAATTCCTATACTGCTTGCCGCCGACAAAAAGGTCGAGATTAAGCCGTATAAAAAACAGGTTTCCGTTAAGCGTAAGGACGACATATTCCTCTCTCCTCAGTTTACGGAGATTTGGGGCAAAATGAAACAAAAAACTATATTTCGTATGGCTATGGACATAACCGCTCTGCACGAAAAGTGTGCGGAACGTATAAAAGCTATGGAAGAAATAAAGCCTATACGCATCCGCAAAGAGGAAGCGCGGCTTGATGTTGCAAAGGCGGGCGTTAGTTTTGAAGAAACGCGGCAACGCTTTGCGGATGCGGAGCAAGAATTTTTGTTGCCGGATATAACGGCGACGGTTGCGGCGGCTTGTAGAATGCCGCGCAAGGAAGTCGGCGAAATTCTGCTTGCGGCAGACCGCTTTGCGGACTTTGTAAATAACCCGCAGTCCTTTGCGGAAGCGGTAATCAAGATTATAAACAGCACAAAAATCGACGTTATGATGGAGGACGGCATAAAATACACACGCCTCGACGGGCAAGAGTACACTTGGTACGAGGTTTTTAATTTTGCAGACGAAAAGGAAGCCCTCGCATTTTTAGACCACAATGCGATTGCGGTAGAACATTCGGTTTATGACCACGTTATTTTCGACAGCGGAGTGGAAAGCGATTTTGCACGGGCTTTAGACATTGACAATGACGTTAAATTATTCTTTAAAATCCCAACGCGTTTTAAGATTAGCACCCCTATCGGCAATTACAGCCCGGATTGGGCGGTTTATTACGAAACAGCGGACGGCGAAAAAAAGCTATATTTTATTATCGAAACAAAAGGAATAAAAGACGAACAAGGCTTAACCGGCATTGTGAATTTTAAAAACCGCTGCGGCGCGGCGCACTTTAAGGCAATCGATACGGGCATTCGCTATTCAGTCGAAACCGTGTGGCGCGGCTTAGACAAGGAATAGACATGAAAAGTGAAACCAAAGCACAATCGGGTACATTTAACTGATGTATCATGGGGTTTTAACGACTTCCTTTTATCATACTCATGCCGTTTGTGAAAGTTTTCATAAGCGGCATTTTAATACTAAAACCACAACTATATCAACACCAAAAACACTTCGTAGAAGTAAATAACGGGGCGTTTTTTCTGTCCATAAACAAAATAATCGGGAGGGATAAACAATGATAAGAGCATTACCAAAATAACGGAAAAAGCGAAGTGAACGCTTGAAAACAATTATAGCCACATAAAAACCAACAACAAAAATCACAAAATTCACGGAGGAATTAATTACGAAACAATCATACGAAACAATCTACACTTGACAGTTTGTACACAGAGCTGTTGTTAGATACTTTAATTGTTACAAGGAAATAGTAAATATGAAATAAACGCACATATAAAGACAAAATCCGAAATAACGGTCAAGCAGACGGGAGCCAAATGTGAACCGAACGGAAACCAAAGCTGTTGCAAAGGTGTTGCTATTTAGCAAAAAGGAAGCAGGCTAAGATTTTGCAGTCAAGACTAAAAAATGCCCAACCGCCTTACGGCGGGATAAAGTGGGAAACCCACCTTTATTTATGTCCACAGAGGACGGAAAAACATACAAACGGAGGTATTTATTTGTGTAAAAAAACTTAACAACATATAGACCTATAACAAAAAGCAGAAACAAAAAATCAAATTGGAGGACAGATTATAGGAACACAACCTGTTATATTCGATATAGCCTATACGCCGTATCGGCTAAAGAAAAATGCAACGGCAGCAGAAATATCGGCACATCAAAAGAAACGCAGCTTTTATGACTTCACCGGCGCGGACAACCATTACAAATACATCACCACCGACGGCAAGGTTTTTGGAGAAGAAGCAAAAAAATTTACAATGCTTGAATACCTTCAGAAATCGACCGGAGTGTTTAACCAAAGCGGTATGCTTGAGTACGAGGAATTAAGGCAAATGAAGCTAAGCGCGCAGTCGGGAGAGAAGAATCTTTGGCATGGATTTATCTCTTTCAACGAAGAAAATTCGGAAAAGATTGACCATCCGGAAAAGTGCATTGCCCTTGTAAAAAGCGTATTCGGAGAGTTTTTTCGAGACGCAGGCTTTGACCCAAGCAATATGGATTTGATGTGCGCCCTTCACTTAGACCGACCTCGGCATTTACATATTCATTATGAGTTTTGGGAGAAAGAGCCGAAGGTAAAAAATGAACGGGCGGCGGGAATTAAGTACCGTGCTAAAGGCAAAATCCCAATGGATGCTATTGACAAAATGACGGAAAGGTTAAACGCTTATACCCTTGACGATGACCTTGCCCGTAAGCGTGATGATGCGGTTGATGCTTTGCACCATTGTGGCGGTGATTTTACTAAGGCAAAATTCACGGATGCGGCAACCAAAATGATGAAAGAATTAGCGGAAATAATCCCCCGAAACGCATCATTTCAGTATGGACGCAAGGACATGATCCCATTCCGCAACAAGGTAGATGACATTGTAGAATTTATTGCCGCAACCGACGATAATGTTTTTTGGGCTGACAATGCTTTTCGGGAGGAACTGAAAAAGAAAGAGAAAGCGTTACAGTCCATTATGGGCAATTATTATAAAGAGCGAATGAAAAAGGACGGCGTGTTCAAAGACGACGCAGATATGGCTGATGCTTCAGATTTATTCGGCGTCAAGCAAATTCAAACCATAGACCGTTTAGAATGGGACTACCGCCGCCGCTTGGGAAATGTCATTCGATATGTTTGGTAGTATTCTAAGATGGTTTTTATCCGAAACAAAAGCCTACGGCAATCGCCTAAAAGAGATTGAGGAGGAAATGCAAGCCGAGCATGAACGGGAGCAACGGCAGCCGAAAAAAGAAGCATCCGTAGAAATTCTCCCGCGGAAAAACAACAGCCGTTATAATTGTGGCAAGGATTAGCGGAATAATTTATTTAACTATCCCATTCCGCTTGACGCTATTGCCCCATATAGTGTAAAATATAATCAATCGTATTTATACGACGCAATATTTTCGGAGGATATAATGAAAAAAACGAGAGCTATAAAAGATAAGCGTTATGAGGATAAGCATAGGAACGAGCGAAAAGCCAAAAGTGCCGTTTGGGGAACAAGCGTACCCAAAGAAAAAGCCGATGAGATTAACGCCTTTCTGAAAGGGTACGGCTTTACAAAGGTACAGCTTATAGAAGAAGGTTACAAGGCATTAGTAGAGCAATCCGCCGAAAAGAATTTATCTTTAGCGAAAATTATGGACGGCTACGATGACTTTTTCGATTTTGAATCCGAAAGATCCACAAAAGAAAAAACAGATAAAAACTAAAAACAACTACATTCATTCAATGATTTGTAGTCGACGGCAAAACTGACCGAATAAGCCGCTTTTACCGCCGAACCCCATGACACGAAAATACATTACAGGAGGTGTTTTGTGGTATGTGGAGAAGGAACACGGTATCCATTCAGGAGAGAGAACATGATATCCACACAAAAGTAAATTTGAGGAGAATTGCAGAGTAGTAAGGAAGTTAAAAAACAAAGAACCTATAAACAAAATGTCGGCGGGACGGAATATACCGTAATCGTCGAGGAGGCATCGGGTGCAAAGCTAACTCAGTTTGAGGTAATAAACAAGCTGATACAGCGGCATTCGGACGAAACTATCCAATCAACGAACTTGCTGTTTGGCGCTAACGGAGGTAATAAATGTTAGAAAACCAAACGGTTAAAAGAAATAATACAAACCAATATTACGGAGGTGAAAAAATAACCGCGCTTTATTGTAGACTTTCCCGTGACGACGACCAAACGGGCGACAGTAACAGTATCGTGCATCAGAAAGAGATTTTAGAACAATACGCAAAACGGCAAGGTTTTACCAATATTTCCTTCTATGTGGACGACGGCTTCAGCGGCACAAATTTCGACAGACCGGACTTTCAAAGAATGCTAAAAGACATAGACAGCGGCGCAGTCGGAACGGTAATTGTAAAGGATATGTCACGCTTTGGCAGAAACTACATTATGGTTGGCTACTATACGGAAATGCTTTTCGAGCAAGCAGGAATACGCTTTATAGCAGTTAATGACGGTGTAGACAACGAGCGAGATAATGATGAATTTACTCCTTTCCGCAATATTATTAACGAGTGGTATGCTAGGGACACTTCAAAAAAGGTTAAAGCGGTACTCAAAGCCAAAGGTAATGCGGGCAAGCATTTAAGCGCAGTTCCGCCCTACGGTTACATAAAGGGCCCAAACGACAAGACCAAATGGATTGTAGACGAGGAAGCGGCGGCAGTCGTAAAAGAGATTTACAAGCTATTTCTCGGCGGCAATACAATAAAACATATTGCCGTAACCTTGACGGAAAGAGGCATAGACACTCCGACTGTTCACTTTGAAAAATTAGGCTTGCCGGTCCGTTCAAAAAGTAGGGATAGAAAGATTTGGAAATGGATAACCGTGCGAAATATCTTAATGCAGGAAATGTACACCGGCTGTACCGTCAACTTCAAAACGTCAAAGAAATCGTATAAAAGCAAGGAACAGGTTTTTCTGCCAAGAGAGGATTGGGTGATTTTTGAAAATACGCAAGAGACGCTCATAGACAAGGATACCTTTGCGATAGTACAGAAAATAGTGACAATTCGTCGCAGACCGAAACGGGAGGATAAAGCCGAAAACATCTTTGCGGGACTTGTTTTTTGTGCCGATTGCGGAAAGAAAATGTACTATAACCGTCGTTCGGTAGGCACAAACAACGAAGGCTTTGTATGCTCATCGCACAAAAAAGAAATCGGTTGCAGTATGCACCACATTACATTATCGTCATTAAGCGAGGTTATCCTAAACGATTTGCGGCGAGTTTGCCAAAGTGTACGGGAACGCAAGGACGAGTTTATTGAGGCTTACCGTGAAGATTCTGCAAGAAAGAATAATCGCTTGCAGGGTGCATCCAAAAACGAGCTAAAAAGGATTGAAAACCGTTGCGTGGAGATTGACGAAATAATCCGTAAGCTATACGAGGATAATGTGCATGAACGAATAACCGATGAACGCTTTGACATTCTAAGCAAAGGCTACGAAGCTGAAAAAACAGAGCTAAAGCAAAAAGCCAAGCTAATACAGGTAAATCTGCAAGTCGCCAACCAAGACGACGAAAACCTTGCCAATTTTATGCGATTAGTAAAACGCTATACTGAAATCTCCGAGCTAAACGTGGAAATCCTAAACGCTTTTATAGACAAAATTATTGTAGGCGAAACTAAAAAAGAGATAATCCATGTAACCAAAAAAGGTCGTAAAACAATCAAAAGGTCAAGAGAAATCCGAATAATCTACAAATTCGTAGGCGCAGTCACTCTTTAACCCCAAAAAGACACAGCAGACGGGTTAAACCCCAGTCTGCAAAATGTATCCTTCTGTATATCTTACGAGGATAAGGGAATAGCAATATGGCTATTCCGACGTTGGAACAAGGCGGGAAACCCGCTTTTCATGGGAGGGAGTATAATGGGCAGAAAACTAAAAAATTCGGATAGAGGAACGGCTAAGTTTATCCGTATCAGGAACGAAAAAATGTGGGAGGTCATAGACCGATTATCCGCTTTGGATAAATACAAAAGCAACTTCAACAAACTCGTCAACGACGCGCTTATGTACGGCTTGCCGAAGCTATATGCCGCCGAATTCGGAATATCCGAACAAGAGGAAACGCCGAAGCCGGAGCAAAGCGGTGGCGATATTGTCGGGGATAGCTTTTTAAAAATAGTCAGACTTTTGAGGGAGGTAATCATAAACGAAAACATAAACAAATCCATTGTCTGTTCCTTGTTTCAGGTAAAGGAGCTTGAGCTTGAAGGAACGGCAGAAGGCAAGCAATTCGGCAAAGGGTATTTTCAAGAAGCCCCCGACTTCCTTTCGGACTATGAAATACGAGAGCTTAGAAAGTTAAGGGATTAGGTGAATAATCACCGCAAAAAGCATAACTTGAGAACAAACCTTATCGCCGCAATCGTTAATCTAAACTTGAATTAAATGACAAGTCTATTATCTACAGTTGTATGACGGCGGGTTAATCGACAAGGCATTGTCAGCTATAATTCAGCCGTTAGAAAGACAAAGAAACGCACAAAGAGAGAATCATTAGGAGAGGCTATGAAATTGAATAAAAAAGTAAAACGCGCTGCTGATAAAACGGCGCGGCGTTTTGTTGTTAGGGAGGAATATAGCGGCAAACGCAATTTATCGGATATATTTGCCGATTTATTGTATGCGGAATATTGCAAGAAAGAGGAACGGAAAAAGGAGGAGAAATAATCAATATCGCTGGACACGCGAGGATAGTTTATTGTATAATATATATGCGACTATCCTTAATTTCGTTGTTCTAATAGGAGGTAAAAATGGAACAACAAGGATATAAAAATTACGACTTTAATTACGACGGGTTAAACCTTTTTGACGCAAGAAGCTATAATGCCGCGCTTTATTTGAGGTTTTCCAAGGACGACGGTCAGACTTGCGACAGTTCGAGCATAGAAACGCAAAAAATAATGCTGAAAAAATATTGCAAGGACAACGGCTACAAGATTTATGACTACTATGTTGACGACGGTTATACGGGCTTAAATTTCGACAGACCCGACTTTCAAAGGCTACTCAAAGACATAGAGGCGGGAAAGGTAAACCTTGTAATCACGAAGGATCTGTCAAGACTCGGACGCGACTACATTCAAACGGGACACTATATTGAAATCTATTTTGCGGATAATAACGTGAGGTACATAGCAGTAAATGATAACGTGGATACGGCCAAGCCGGACGGCAGCGAGTTTATGCCCTTTAAGAATATGTTTAACAATATGTATTCAAAGGACATATCGAAGAAAGTAAAAGCGGCAAAACGGCAGAGAGCCTTAAACGGAATGTTCATCAATCCGCAAGCTCCCTACGGCTACAAGAAACACCCCGAAAACAAAAACAAGCTGATTGTGGACGAGGAAGCCGCGGCGGTCGTCAAAGAGATATTCAGGCTTGCGTTGGAGGGGAAAGGCAGATATGCGATAGCAAAAACCTTGACGGAGAAAAAGACGCTTATTCCGTCGGCGTATAAAACGGCGCAAGGTATAAAAGGCTTCGCGCATTTCCGTAAGGGCAAGAACGGGGAATACGACACGGTGTGGAAATATGCGACGGTCGGCGATATTCTTTTTGACCGGGCGTATGTCGGCGATATGGTAAACCGCAAGTATGAAGTCCTGAATTACAAGACGAAAAAGCTTGTGCGTTTGCCAAAAGAAAAGCATATTGTAGTCGCGAATACGCACGAGGCGATCGTGAGCCGCGAGGACTTCGCGAGAGTAGGCGAACTCATCGCCGCAAGGCACAGACCGCAAATTCATAAAACCGACAACATTTTTCGCGGAATCGTGTTTTGCGCTAATTGCGGTAAACGTATGACCATCGCTCATCAGAGCATCAAGCGCGGCGGTCGAACTATAGAAAAAAGGCCGCAATACCGTTGTAAAACGCACTACGGCGACAATCCCGAGGAATGCCCGCGCAACAACTATATCTATTATGACGATATTTGCGTGCAAATCTCTAACGCCGTTGGAAAGGTTATAGGGCTGTTAAAAAACGACGACGCGGCGTTCGAGACGGTTAGAAAGAAAACCGCCGAACGGAACGATCGCAAAAAAGCGGAAACGGAGAAAGCTAAAATAGAAAAACGCTTTGATGGACTAAAGACGATTGTTCGGAAGCTGTACGAGGACTATGCGGCGAAAGTGTTGGACGAGGAGAATTATCGCTTGCTTTTGGTAAACTATCAAGCGGAGCAGAGAACGTTGAACGAACAGCTGAAAGCCATAAACGACGAACTCAAAAAGACGGACGATTACGAAACGCGGCTGAATAAATTAAAGGAACTCGCAATCGCTTATTCCGAAAGCCCGAGCTTAACGGCGGAAATGCTCAACGCGCTGATAGAACGTATAGAAATCTCCACCGAACGGCATGACGACGGAATAGAACACAAAATCAACATTATTTATAGGTTTATTAATTCAAATATATGATAGGTATACCTTTATGCGTGCGTGACGAGCATAGGCTATGGTGCGTTCGCATATTGCAGTAGTTTAGAGTCGATAGAGATACCGGATAGCGTAGAGAGCATAGGCGAATTTGCATTCGCGGACTGCAGTAGATTAGCGTCGATAGAGATATCGAGTAGTGTGACTTACATAGGCTCATATGCGTTTAGGAATTGCAGTGCATTAACGATATACGCAGAAGTGATAGAGGCGGACAAGCCGAGCGGCTGGTCCGGCTCATGGAATCCCGACAATCGTCCAGTAGAATGGGGTTACACCGGCGAATAAAAAGCAAAACTCCCCCACTGACCACTGACTACGGTTCACTGACCGCTACTGTTCACCGATCACTGCCGCCAACGCTTTCAACTCCTCAAGCTTTTCGCTATTCAACGCGGATTTTATTGAAAGAACTTCACCGGACAGCCTTATGTTTTTCATCTGCGACAGCAATTCTTTCATGAGGCCGCCGGCGGTCGGAGCCCACGAGCCGTTTTCGATGAGGGCGACGCTTCGGTTTTGGAGGTTGTGCGCTTTGAGAGCCAAAATCAGTGATTCCATAGGGGGAAAGATTGCCGCGTTATAGGTAGGCGAGGCGAGGACGAGGCGGTCGGCGCGAAAGGCCTCCGCCACGATGACCGACGAATGCGTCGACGACACGTCGTATAGCGAGACGTTTTTCATTCCCGCGTCGTTGAGCATTCCGGCAAGGATATTGACGGCGTTTTCGGTGTGGCCGTATATAGAGCCGTAGGCGATTACCACCGCCCTTTCCTCGGGAATATACGCGCTCCACTTTGAGTGCTTGTCTATGACAAAGCCGATATCCTCCGCGCCGCGCCATACCGGCCCGTGGAGCGGGAGAACGGCTTTTATGTCGAGGGCTTGCGTCTTTTTTAGCAGAGCCTGAACCTGCGCGCCGTATTTGCCGACTATGTTGCAATAATAGCGGCGCATTTCGGCGACGAGCGCGGGGTTGTCTTTAAAGCCGGCGTCGTCGGCGAATATACTGCCGCCGTGCGCGCCGAAGCTGCCGAAAGCGTCGGCGGAATAGAGCGCGCAATCGGTTTGGTCATAGGTCGTCATGACCTCGGGCCAATGCACCATCGGCGCAAAAATAAATTTGAAGGTATGACGGCCGGTATTCAAAATATCTCCGTCGGCAACCTTTAATATCCGTTCGTCCGGGTCAAAGTCAAAAAACTGTCTTATCATAGCCGCCGTCTTTGCGTTTCCGACTATCCGCATGTCGGGATAGCGCGAAATAAGCTCCGGCAATACGGCGCAATGGTCGGGTTCCATGTGGTTTATGACCGCATAATCGAGCGGCCGCCCTTGCAGAGCGTGCGTAAGGTTTTCAAAAAACACCCGCCCAACCGCCTTGTCTACGGCGTCGAGCAGGAGGGTCTTTTCGTCGTTTATGAGATATGAATTATATGCCATACCGTTCGGAACGGGAAAGACGTTTTCAAAAAGCGATATCCTCTTGTCGTCGCCGCCGACCCAAAACACGTCTCCGTTGATGCGTTTAACCGAATGCATAAGCCTGCCTCCTAAAGTCGTTTATTATTATTATCGTATATATCCTAAGCGGACATAATAATAACATAAACGCCGCTTGATTGTCAATCAATCGATTGCGGTTAAATTAGGGGGCGGGCAGTGGGAAAGAAAGTGGAAAATCTAAAAAAATCTAAATTGCGGGCGAGACACGCTAAAACGCTTGACGTTTTTTGAATTTAGTAATATAATAAAAGACAATAAAAACTTAATACGAATGCGCGAGTCGGGGAAGCGGGTCAAAATCCCGCGCAGCCCTCGCTGCCGTAGTTGAGATTTGATTTTGCATAGGTTCGGGTTTTTAATAATCCGCGGTCACTGGGCGAAAAAGCCGGGGAAGGCCGTATATGCGGAATCCGCGGATAAATATACGAGTCAATAGCCCGTAAGCCGCCGTCTCACAAGCCGGAATACCCGAGCCGCATTTTTGATTGTGCTTTGACCTTCGACGGGAGGGTTTCTCTAAAGCGGCCGCCATCCGGCTTTTGTCCGTATGTCTTTTTGGGAGACTCTTTTTCGTTGTGAAAAGGAGTCTTTTTTTGATTGCAAGGCGCGGAACGACGGCTTGCGGTCTCCGCGCTTACGGACACAAAAATACTCCGGATAACCGCGGTATAGAACCGCCTAAAACTAATATTCCGCGAGTTAGCGGTTGTTATAAAAAAATACAAGGATAAAAAGGAGTTTATCATGAAAAAAATATCGTTTCAAAAGGCGGTTTTATTTGCCGCGCTGCTTATAATAGCGACGTTTTCGCTGTCGTCCTGCAAATGGTTGCAGTCGTTTTTAAGGCCCGATCCGGAGGAGGGGGCAAAGACGGTAAGGGTTTTTATCGTCGACGCTTACGCCGTCGGGCTTGATGCGGAAAAAAACACGCTCCCGGAAGGCGCGGCCGCTTTGACCTTTGAGCATGAGACCGAGGCGTTATACGGCTATGCCGTACTTTCCGAGCTGAGCGACGCGGGCAAGCTTTCCTTTACCGGCACGGTGTCGGCTTACGGCTTATTTTTTGACACGCTCCAAGGCTTGACGCTCAACCCGGAAACAAACGGCTATGTGGCGATATACCTAAGATTAGCAGACGATTCGTTTAACGACGTTCTCATGGATAAGGAATGGAGCAAGCCCGTCGTCTACGGCGGCAAGACCTATTATTCGTCAAACTTAGGCATATCGTCCATTCCGCTGTCGGACGGGATAGAGCTCTTGTTTATAAAGGGAACATATTGATAAAGCCGGTGTTGCGTAAATATTCGACCGGGGATATAAACCCGCATATAGAGTTCTTGTTTATGAGGGAAACACATTGATAAAACCGACAATTTTATCGGCGAATAAATCCGCGCGGAAATATTCGACCGGAGATATAGCCCTTATCGGGCTTTTGGCGGCCACTCTGACGGGGGGAAAGGCGGTTCTTTCCGTCATTCCCAACGTTGAGGTGGTGACACTGCTGATAACGCTCTATGCCGTCCGCTTAGGGCTAAGGCGCGCGCTCCCCGCGACGCTGATTTTTTGCGCTGTCGAAAGCCTTATTTGGGGCTTTCAATATTATCTCGTCACTTATTTTATATATTGGCCGTGCCTCGCCGTATTTGCATATCTCATCTCAAAAAGGACAAGGGCGTTTTGGGCGTTTTTGATTTACGCCGTTTTGATGACGGTGTTTTTTGGAATACTCTCGTCCTTTATCGATACGCTTTTTATGACCTCTCGGCCGACCTTCCGCTTTTTTTTCATAAGATATCTAAACGGCATACCTTTTTATACAGCTCAAATAATCTGCAATATAGTACTCTTTGCGACGGCCTTCAAGCCGCTTTCGGAGCTACCGGTTTTTAATAGATATAGAGAATAGATAAATCGGTAGAAAAGCTATTGACGTGTCTGATTTCTATGTGTACGCGGTTAAATTTTGGGTTTTTAGTTTTTTATTTGATAAAAATAAAGGACTTTTTCCTTTTTGTTCGTATTATATATAAAAATGAACTTATATCCAAAAGAATTTATCGAAGAATTAAAGTCGCGCCTCAACATTGTCGAGGTCATATCGCGCTACGTTACGGGCATGACTAAAAAGGGCAAAAGCTACTTTGCTTGCTGTCCTTTTCATCACGAAAAAACTCCGTCCTTTTCCGTAAACGAGTACGAGCAATTTTATTATTGCTTCGGCTGCGGCAAGAGCGGCGACCTCATAAGATTTATAGAGGAAATCGACAATGTCGAATACGCCGACGCCGTCGCGATTCTCGCAAAATACGCCAATATGTCGTTGCCGCAGCTTGTCGACGACGGAGGAAAGCAGGCCGCGCTCAAACAAAAAAAGGATAAGCTTTATGCGATAATCAGGCTGACGGCGCAATATTATCACGAACGACTCAAGAGCAGAGGCGGCGCGGCCTTAGCTTATCTCAAAAAACGCCTGATAAACGACAATCTCATAACGCGCTTCGGCATAGGCTATTCTCCCGACTTTGACGGGCTTGTCGGCTTTTTAAAAAAAGCCGGCTACGACGAGGACGCGATGATTGAGAGCGGAGCGGTTTCGCGCACGCAAAACGGCTCGCTTATGGACGCTATGGCTCTCAGGGTGGTTTTTCCTATAATCAACTCTTATGACGACGTAATAGGCTTTTCGGGCCGCATTTTGGAAAACAAGGAAGGCGCGGCAAAATATAAAAATACGGGCGCGACCCCGATATTCGACAAGAGCCGCAACCTCTACGGCGTAAATCTGCTCAAAAAGGAGAGGCGGCAAAACGGTATAAACGACGTCATATTAGTCGAGGGGCATATCGACCTCGTTTCGTTGAGCGGCGCGGGCATAAAAAACGCCGTCGCGGGCATGGGTACGGCTTTTACTAAATATCAGGCCGCCCTAATCAAGCGGTATAGCGACAAGGTATATATCGCCTATGACGGTGACAAGGCGGGGCAAAGCGCGGCTCTAAGAGGGCTTGACATACTCGCGGCCGAGGGGCTTGACGTGAGGGTCATGTCTCTGCCCGACGGCTCCGACCCCGACGACATAATAAACAAGCGCGGCAAGGAATATTTTTTGGAGCTGAAGGAAAAGGCTCTGCCGCTTTATGAATACAAAATCATCGCGCTAAGCCGCGAATTTGACCTCGATTCCAACGACGAACGCGGAAAATTTGCAAAAAAAGCCGTCGGGCTTTTGAGCGGTCTCGACAGCGCGGTGCTTGCCGAGGCTTATGCCGGTCTAATCTCCGAGCTTAGCGGAATAAGCCGCGGAGCTATACAGCGCGAATTTGACAAAACCGCGGATATAAACGGCGGCTTTAAGCAAAATAATAATAACCCCGCGCCCGCCCGCGATTCGGCAAAAAGACGCGGCAAATATGCGGAGCAAGACGGCGGCGGCAATTTTGACGGCTATATGAACGGCGGCTATGCGGACGCTTACGGAGACGGGGACTACGGCGATATAGGAATACAAGACGCGGACGCGCGCGGGAGCGTCAAAAAGCCGACCGCGGCAAAAAAGGCGGCGAGGTTTATCTTAAATTCGTTTTTGTTTAAGAAACCTTACGCCGATGCGGCTTGCCTTGACGAAATCGGCGACTGCTTTGACGACGCGTCGCACGCGGCGGTTTCGAAATATATAGCGGAGTGTCAAAGGCGCGGCATAGAACCGCGCGTTTCCGCGCTTTATGACGAGATGGAAAGCACGCCCGAGGTAGGCGAAATAGTCAATTTTAACGGCGGCTTTCTCAACGCTGCCGACGGAAAAAAATATTTTGACGATTCCGTCGCCATGCTTAAGAGAGAAAAAATAAACGCCGGAATAGAGGCCTTAAAAAGAGACCTCGACGGCCGCAGCGACATAAAGGAGCGCGCGCTGCTGACCGCGGAAATAGGAAAGCTGCTCAAACTAAAAAACAAATACAAAAGGTAAAAATCACGAAAGAGCCTTTTAACTAAAGCCTAAAAAAATAAAAAAACGGAGAATGAAAAAGATTGGAAAACAGAGAAATTTTGATTAAGCAAGAAACCGACGCCATTATCGCCGAGTGCAGAGAGACCAAGCTGCTGTTAGAGGACGACCTTCTGACAAGAATGGAGCGGTTTGCCTTGAACGTCGAGGAGATGGAAAACATACATAATTCTATCGAAGAGGCCGGCATAACCATAACGCCGCTTATTCAGACGACGACCGACGCGCTTCTTCTCGACATGCTAAACGAGGTCAACCTAGACGATTCGGTAAAAATGTATTTAAAGGACATCGGCAAGGTTCCCCTGCTGTCGGGAGACGACGAAATGCAGCTTGCAAAGGCTATGTCCGAGGGCGACGAAACGGCGAAAGCGACGCTTAGCGAGGCCAACCTAAGGCTTGTCGTCAGCATCGCAAAGCGGTACGTCGGGCGCGGAATGCAGTTTTTGGACTTGATACAAGAGGGCAATCTCGGCTTGATGAAGGCCGTCGAAAAGTTTGATTATACCAAGGGCTTCAAGTTTTCGACTTACGCGACGTGGTGGATACGTCAGGCTATTACGCGCTCGATAGCCGATCAGGCCAGAACCATAAGAATACCCGTTCACATGGTCGAGACAATCAACCGTCAGGTCAGAGCGTCGCGCCAGCTGGTTCAGGAGCTGGGGCGCGAGCCTTATCCGTCGGAGCTTGCAAGATTTTTGAATACGACGGAGCAAAAGGTCATAGAGGTTCAAAAAATAGCCCTCGACCCGCTGTCGTTAGAAACCCCGATCGGAGAGGAGGACGACAGCCATCTGGGCGATTTTATCGAGGATTTTTCGGCGGCCGCGCCGTCCGACTACGCCGAGTCCAACATGCTAAAGGAGCAGCTTCTCAACGTTTTGACGACGCTGACGCCGAGAGAGGAAAAGGTCTTGCGCCTTCGCTACGGGCTTGACGACAGCAAGCCGAGAACCTTAGAGGAGGTCGGCAAGGAATTTAACGTGACGAGAGAGCGTATAAGACAGATAGAGGCCAAGGCGTTGAGAAAGCTTCGCCACCCTAACAGGATAAAAAAGCTGAGAGATTTTTTTGAAAAGTAAAACAAGGCAAGGGTAATAAGAGGGAAGGCGGCAAAAACAATTGAAAAATTTCATTATTCAAGGGAGAACTATAAAATATGAAAAGCAATCTGACGCAAAAGCCTATTTGGAACGACATAAACGTCTTTGATATAAACACCGAAAGAAGAAACGGCGCGGGCTTTCCGCTCTATGCGGACGACGGCTCGGACGTCGTCTGTCTCGACGGCGTCTGGAGGTTTTTGTACTGCCCGAGCGTATTTGACGCTCCGCTTTTTTATAAAAAGGACGCCGACCTGAGCGGCTTTAAGGATATCGAGGTTCCGTCTGAATGGCAAATAAAGGGATACGGAACGCCGATTTATACGAACGTAAAATATCCTTACGCTTTAGAGTCAAAAAACAAGGCCAAAACGCCTTTTGTCTACGGCGAAAAAAATCCCGTAGGGCTTTACGTCAGAGAATTCGACGCAAAAAAGCCCGTCGGTCAAAACGTTTTTATCAATTTCGGCGGAATAAACAGCGCGGCCGAGGTCTATGTCAACGGCAGCTTTGTCGGTTTTTCGGCGGACACGTTTTCGGAGACCGAATACGACGTCACCGACTACGTCGCCGAGGGCAAAAATACGCTTGCCGTCAAGGTTTATCAATTTACCGCGGCAAGCTATCTCGAAGATCAGGATATGTGGCGGCTCGCCGGAATATTCAGAAGCGTCAACCTCGTCTATAAGCCGGCCGTCGAAATACGCGACCTGTATTTGAGGTGCAAATTAGAGGCCGACGTCGCAAAATTCAGCTTTGACGCGTCGATAAGAGCCAAGCGCAAGGCCTATGACGGCGGCAGAATAGAGCTTTATATAGACGACGCGGACGGTCAAAATATCTATAAGGATTTTTATCCCGTCGACGTGATAAACGACTACGAGGAGCAAACCGTCAAGGCCGACGTCGTCGGCTTAAAGGACATAACGCTTTGGAGTCACGAAAACCCGTATCTATACAGCATTACCTTCGCCCTTTACGAGGGCGAAAAGCCCGTCGACGTCAGACGTCAAAAATTCGGCTTCAGGAGTATAGAAATCGCGCCTATGAGAGACGGGCGCGGCCCGTTTATTTTGCTCAACGGCAAGCCGCTTGCGGTTTGCGGAGTAAACCGCCACGACTTTCACCCCGATTACGGTCACGCCGTTCCGCGTTCGGTGACGGAGGACGATATCAAGCTGTTAAAGGCGAATAACATAACGTCGGTCAGAACGTCGCATTATCCGGGGGCGCGGTTCTTTTATGAGCTGTGCGACAAATACGGAATTCTCGTCATGAGCGAATGCAACCTTGAAACCCACGGTCTCGCGACCGTCATTCCGCGAAACAGCGCGGAGTGGGAAAGGCATTGTCTGTACCGCATGACAAATATGGTAAACAGCTTTAGAAACCACGCCTGCGTTATATTTTGGTCGCTCGGCAACGAGGCCGGCAACGGCTCGGTATTTAAGAGCATGAAGGAGCGGACGCTAAAGCTCGACGCTACGCGCCCCGTTCACTATGAGCCTGACAACACCATGGAGGTGTCCGACGTGCTTTCCGAAATGTACGCGCCGCTTGAAAAGATGAAAAGGATAGGCGCGGGCAAGGCCATAACTCACTCGAGAGCCTTGTGGAATTTGATGCTGGGCTACCGCTTTAGCGGCAAGAAGTATGCGGATAAGCCGTATTTGCAGTGCGAATACGCCCACGCGATGGGCAACAGCCTCGGCAACTTTGACGACTATCAAAAGGAATACGAAAAATACGACAGACTTCACGGGGGATACATATGGGATTTTGCCGACCAGGCGATTTCGCGCCTTGACAAGGCCGGCAACAAGCAATATTGCTACGGAGGCGACTTTTTTGACGAGCCTAACGACGGCGTATTTGCCTTTAACGGAATAGTCAGAGCCGATAGGTCGCCGAATCCCGCGCTTTATGAGGTCAAGGCGTGCTACGCGCGCGTAGAATTCGGCTTAGAGGGCGGCGAAATTTCAATAAAAAACAAATATATGTTTACCAACCTTACCGACGGGTTCGGGCTTGCCTTGTCAAAGTATATAGACGGAGAGCTTGTCGAGAGCAGTCAAACCGAGCTGCCGTCGATTGCGCCGAACGAAAAAAAGAGTATCGCCGCGCCCTTTGACCTAAGCGTGCCCGACGGGCGCGAGGGATATCTGACGGTCGAGCTGATAACGGCGGACGATACGCCTTACGCTAACGCGGGACACGTCGCGGCGAGCGCGCAGCTAATGCTGACAAAGGAGCTTCCGCGCCGCAAGCCGAGCCACGGAGAGGGGAGAATGTCTCTCGGTCTTTTTGAAAACGCCGATATGATAAGCGTAAAAAACGATGCGGTCGAGGTGGGAATAGACAAGAAAACCGGCGGTATAGTAACGCTGAAAAAGAACGGCGCGGAGCTTTTGTTCAAGCCGGTTACGCCGAACTTTTGGAGGGCGCAGATAGACAACGACACCGTATTGCAAGCGCCTATATTGTCAAAGCTGCTCGGCTTTGACCGCTACAAAAAGGCCATGAAAAAGCTCAAGCCTAAGAGCGTAACGTCGAGCGGAGACGGCGATTCGGTGACGGTAAAAATTTTGTGGAAGATGCCCAATTTGGTCTATCTCAAAACGAGCTATGAAATTTGCAAAAACGGCGAAATCAAGCTTAGCATGAGCGTCAAGGCTCTTGTCAATCTCATTCGTTACGGCTTTAAGCTGGCGTTATCGGACGGCATAGACGAAGTAAGGTTTTATGGCGGAGGGCCTCACGAATGCTATACCGACAGAAAGGCGTCGGCGCGTCTCGGTATCTATGAGGGAAATGCCGAGGACTTTATTCACGACTATCTGCACCCGCAGGAAAACGGAAATCACACCGATATGCGGTGGCTGTCGCTGTCGGGCCGCGCCGGAGCGTTGACGGTGGAGGCCGACGGCGGCGCGCCGTTCGAGGCGTCGGTTCACCCCTACAGCCTTGAAATGTTAGAGGGCGCAAAGCACGCGAACGAGCTTTTGAGATTGCCTAACCTGCACGTCTATATCGACGGAAAGCAGCGCGGAGTGGGCGGCGACACGCCGGCTATGGCGTGTCTCAAAAAGCTTTATAAGATATTGCATTTCAAGGAGCACAGCTTTTCGGTTGTGATAAAAATTTGATTATAAGGAGTCTTTTTGCATGAACGCCGCTACAAAAAAGATAGCTTACGCCGCAGTCCTTACGGCTATGACCGCCGTCATGACGACGTTTAGCATAGGACTGCCGGGGGGCGGCTATATTCATCTCGGCGACGCGGTTATTTTTCTCGCGTGTTTGATTTTGCCGACGGGTTACGCCGTCTTTTCGGCGGGCGCAGGCTCGATGATAGCCGACCTAATTTTGGCTCCGCAATACGCCGTCGCCACGCTTATCATCAAGGCGGTCATGGCCCTTATCGTTTGTCTGCTCTTTAAGAGCGGAATAAAGCCGCTGAACGACCTGAAGCCTGTCGTCAAAACCGCCGTGATTTTTTTGATTGCTTCGCTTGTCATGCAGGTCTTATATTTTGTCTACGAGTTGTTTTTGAACGACTTCGTAGTCGCGGGCGGCGTGTGGCATGTGCTGACGGGCTTGCTGCAGACGGTCTTTTCGGTGCCGCTTGGCGTGCTGACGGCAAAATATTCTGACAAAATAAAACTATAGGAGATATATAATATGATAACGCATGTGGTCTTATATAAGCTAAAGGATAATACCGCCGAAAACAGACAAAAAGCCGTTGACAATTTTTTGTCTATGCGCGGCAAAATTCCCGCGCTTTTGAGCGTCGAGGCGGGTTGCGATTTTTTGGCGTCGGAGAGAAGCTTTGACGTCGCTCTCGTCTGCCGTTTTGAGTCGAGAGAAAAGCTTGACGAATACAAGGAACACCCGGTTCATCAACCGGTAAAAAAGTATATGCACGGCGTCGTCGAGCGTTCGCATTCGGTGGATTTTGAGGATTGACGGATGCCGCGGATAACCGGCCTTCAAAAAAACGGCGTTTTGAGAAAAAACGGCTTTGCCGTAGGCGATGAAATCACGGCTTTCGACGGATACGGGTACGTCGATTATTTGGACTACCTTTTTTTTGATTCCAAACAAAAATTTGACATAACCTTTTTGAGAGACGGAGAGGTCATGACAAAGCGTATCTCCAAGAGAGACGGCCAAAGCATGGGCGCGGAGCTTGACGACGGGGATATAGAGCCGCGCGTTTGCCGCAACAAATGTATATTTTGCTTTGTCGACCAGATGAAAAAGGGAATGAGAGACACCCTTTACGTCAAGGACGACGACTATAGGCTGTCGTTTATCGGCGGAAACTATATAACGCTGACAAACCTATCGCCGTCGGACGTCGACAGAATAAAGCGTCTCGGACTGTCTCCGCTCTATGTGTCGGTTCACGCCTACGACAAGGCGGTCAGACAAAAAATGCTCGGCAACCGCTTTGCGGGGCGGCTGTTTGACACGCTCAAAGACTTAGGCAAAAGCGGAATAAAATTTCATACGCAGATAGTCCTTGTCGAGGGCGTAAACGACGGCGCGGTTTTGGCCGAGACGGTAAACGAGCTTTATAGCCTCGGGTGCGTGTCGAGCGCGGCGATTGTTCCGGTGGGGCTTACAAAATTCAGAGACGGCCTGACGGACATAAAGCCGCTAAGCCTAAGCTGTCTAAATGAAACGATAGACTTTGCCGAGGGCTTTGCCCAAAAGAGCCTAAAGGAGCGAGGCGAGGCGTTTGTATTTTGCGGCGACGAAATGTATATAAAGGCTAAGCGGACGCTCCCGTCCTTTGAATATTACGGCGACTTTTGTCAGATAGAAAACGGCGTGGGGCTTGTTGCGGCGTTCGTGACGGAGGCTAAGGCATACGAGCCTGCAGAGGGTCGGTTAGAGGGGGTCGGGCCGCGCGCTATCAATATCGAGACGGTGACGGGCGAATCGTTTTATGAAACCATGGTCGCTCTGGCAAAATACTTTGAGAGTAGGCTAAGCGGACTGAAAATCAAGGTCAGATTGGTCAAAAACGAATTTTTCGGCGAAAACGTCACCGTCGCGGGGCTGATAACGGGAGACGACATAGCAAAGCAGGTAAGGCCCGACGACGATTGCGATTTGGTCATGCTTCCGCGCGTCATGCTGAGGCAATTTGACGACGTGTTTTTGGACGGCATGACCGTCGCCGAATTGTCGTCAAAATTAAAAAAGGATATCGTCGTCGCTCCGTCGGACGGCTACGAATTTGCGGAGATGCTCTATGAATTATATGCGGAATCGTGAGCCGTTGGAGGAGATATACCGTTCGGGCTTTCCCGACGACGGCGATTTGTACGTGAGATATTTTTTTGAAGAAAAAATAAGACGCGCCGACGTTTTTACGCTGTCGGAGGGCGGACGGATAGTTTCGGCGGCGTATGTTTTCAAAAAAAAATTGAGATTTTTTTCGCGCGATATCGAGCTTGCGTTTTTTTCGACGGCGGCGACGCTTGCGGAATTGAGGGGGCGCGGACTTATGGGGCGCGTCATGTCGGACGTCTTTGACAAATACCGCGATTATCCGTTTTTGTCGCTCTATCCGTTTAAGCACGAATACTATTCGTCGCGCTACGGCTTCAGCAACTACAATTATTTGCATAAGTCCGCGCTTACGGTCGGGAACGCCGCGGCCTTAGGCGTGACCTTGTCGGAGTCGGACGCGCGGAGATGCCCCGAAACCTATAGGCTTTTGTCGGAGCTTTATGCAAAGAAAACCGCCGCCTTTGACTCTTATATAGTCGGAGACGCGGATTTTTTTGAATTAAAAATGCGCGAGGTCTGTGCGGACGGCGGCTTTATAAGGCTTGCGCTCGACGAAAAGAAAGCCCCTAAGGGCTACGTCTGCTTTGACGCGTCGGGGATAGCCGGGGAATATTGCGGCGCGGACTTGCCGCAAGCCGCGCCGCCGTCTCCGGCTATGATGATAAGGATAATCAACGCAAAAAAAACTCTGGAATTGATAAAATTCGATTGCGCGATTGACGTTAAAATAAAGCTTAACGACGGCTTTTATCCAAAAAACGATGCGGTTTACGCGATAAAGGCCGACGGACGGGGGACGCGCGTCTCCGTGTCGCAGCCAAACGGCGCGTTTGACCTTGAGCTGTCGATTGAGAGTCTGCAAAATTTGATTTTTGACAAGCCTAAGCTTGACGGCGCGGAGCTTGCGGGCTTAAAAAAGGTCTTTCCCGACATAAAGACCTTTTCGCTTGAGGTTTACTAAGGGCGCGAAGGGCTATTCCATCAGCCGTCCGATTTCCTCTAAGGCGTTCTTTTCGAGGCGCGAAACCTGCGCCTGAGAGATGTTTATTTCGTCGGCTATTTCGGTTTGGGTTTTGCCCGAAAAATACCGCAGATATATTATGCGGCGTTCGCGGTCGGGCAGTTTTTTGACGGCCTCCCTTAGGGCGGCTTCCTCTATCCACCGTTCGTCGGTGTTTTTTGTGTCGCTTATTTGTTCCATGAGCATTATCGAGCTGTCGCCGTCGCTAAAGACCGGCTCATACAGTGACGCCGGCTCGCAAATAGCGTCGAGAGCCGCCGACATTTCGTTTAGCGGAACGTCTATTTCGGCGGCGATTTCCATCATGCAGGGGTCGTCCTTGCCCGACAGCTTTAGCTTTTCGCGCGCCTGCATGGCTTTATAGGCGATATCTCTTATGTTGCGGCTGATTTTGAGCGACGACGAGTCTCTGATAAATCGCCTGATTTCTCCGATAATCATAGGCACGGCATAGGTCGAAAATCTGACGTTTAACGATACGTCAAAGTTGTTGAGAGCCTTGATAAGCCCGACGCACCCGACCTGAAAGAGGTCGTCGCTGTTTAGCTTCGCCCCGAATCTCTGCACGAGGCTGAGAACCAGCCTGATATTGCACATGATAAAGTATTCGCGCGCGCCGTCGTCGCCTTGCTGAATTTTTTTGATTAACTCGAGACTCTCCGTCGAATTGATTTTTGGCAGTTGGCTTGTGTTTACTCCGCAAATTTCCACTCTGTGCGACATTTGAAACCTCCGCGCCCTTAAAAAAAACGCGTAGCCGCGTTAGGGCAAATATAATATTTACCTCCGCTTGCAAAAATATACAAAAATCCCTATTTTTTTACGCGGTTTTTTGAATTTCCGCGGCGCGAGTCCGTCTCGAATATTCCCGTCCGCGAATAGCCCGGCCGCGACGGAACCAAAAAACACAAAAGCGCGAGAGCCGTTGAGATAGCCGACATCGTGTAATAATAGGCTTTTAAGGGAGTCAAAAACGACGACGCGAGCAAAACGACGGTCGTCAGCAAAAACCGCTTTGAATTTTTATCGCAAAATACGCCCTCTAACAGCAGCCTTAGTCTTACGCGCTTTTTGGGGGCGGGCGGAGGCGCGGGGATTTCGGGCAGCGCGCCTTTGGCTTTCAAAAATTTATACAGCGCGGACGTCCTGACAAAGACTAATCCGGCGTCAAGCCCGTTTGCCGTCAGGTATATGTCGCGGTCTAAGGTCTTTGAGATTATATAAAGCTTTTTTATTCCGCGGGCGTCGGCGGTTCTGAACATTTTTAAAAACTCGTCCTTAGAAATTTTGGAGAACTTAAAAACCGGAAAGATAATTACGCCGTTTCCGTTTTCGTCCTCGGAGAGTATGAAGTCGCCGTCTTGTCGCGGCTTAAAGCGCGGGTCTATGCGCTTAGCGATATATTCGGCGGCAAAGGCGTTGCCCTTGACGGTAAAAAAGCCGTTTAAGGCGTCGGCGGTCTTGCGCCGTTTTTTTATTCTTGACGATATGAGTTTCCCGTATGCCGCCGAGCCTATAAGCGCGGCGGCAAGGGCGGCAAGAACCGAGAGCAAAAACCTTCCCGTCAGAGAATAGACGGCGATGACAAGACACAAAAAAATAATAATCCTCAAAAAAACAAAATCTATCAGCCTCGACATAAAACCCCCCTTAAAGGTCATCAAAACCCTTTAAAACCCGTCGATTATTCCCAAAAACGCGCTAAATTAAACCCGAAGGCTTTTTTAACGGCGGGTTTGCGGAAGAAAGGATTAAAAATTTTCCGAAAAAGGCTTGTAAATATCCGCCAAATAAGATATAATTAATGTAACCGAGATTTTTTGTAAGGACGGAGGGGTTTTATCATGAAAAGAAAGCTGCTTTTAGCGGTATGCCTGATTTGCGCGGCCGCCGCGTTGTCGGCGTGCGCCGACGCGGACGTGGAGTACGCCGTTTATAATTATTCCGACGGAGCGATAGCCTATAGCATAAGCGTCGAAATAAAGGAGGAGACCATATCAAACCCGATATACGACGCGCAGACAATAACTATCATATTGTCCGAGGTCTTTAAGGCTTACGGCTACGATACCGTGACCGAGGGAAGCAAGGTTGTAGCCGGCATGTATTTTGAGTCGCGCGCCGCCTACGACGCTTATTACGGAATAGACGAAGAGGAAGAGGTTTCTGACGATACGGAATTTTATAAGGTAGGCGGCTTGTTTTATGACAAATATGTGACAAGACGGGCAAGCGTCTTTAAGGACGTAGAGCAGACCGTCGAAAGAGCCTGCCGCGAAAACCCTTATTTGAAGGACGCGGCTATAACCGACGACCTCGGAGAGATTATTTCATATGTAAAGGACGACGTCGCGCTCCTCGATTACGAGGCCTTCGGCTACGTCTACAGATATGAAACCTACTTAAAATCTATAGATTCAAACGCCGACAAAAAGGAGTTTGACGAGAGTACGGGCTTGTACGCCCATGTGTTCGAGATGGACTATTCGGCCAAGGGCGAAATAATCGAGTTAAACCGGACGGTTCCCAACCAAATAACGTGGACGGCCGCCGCTATGATAATAGCCGCGTCGGTCGTCGCGGCGGTTTTGGTCGTCGGAAAAAAGAAAAAAAAGGCGTAATAATAAGATGGACAAAAATTCCGACAAAAACAAAAACATTCGTTCCATGCCGTATAACGGCGAAGCCGAGCAGTGCGTTCTCGGCTCGTGTCTCATTGACGGCGAAATAGTAACCGACGTGACGGCCTCGCTGAGCTTTGGAGATTTTTATCTGACGGCGCACCAAAAGATTTTTGAGGCGATAGAGACGCTTTACGCCGACGGCAAGGCCGTCGACGTAGTCACCGTCACCGACCTTTTGGATCGCAACGGAATACTCGCGGCAATCGGCGGCATAGATTATCTCATAAGCCTTTCGGAGGCTCTGCCGAGCGCGGCCAATTACAGATTTTATATCGGCATAGTCAAGAGAGACGCGACGCTCAGAGCCTTGATTTCGGCGGCAAACGCCATAACGCGCGACGCTTATGAAAGCGTCAATTCGGAGGAGACGCTAAGCCGCGCCGAAAAGCTGATTTTTGACCTGTCGAGAGAGCGCGACCGTTCGTCGCTCGTCAACGTCAACACCGTGACAAGCGCGACGATAAAGGAAATAGAGGACTTGTTTAACAACAAGGATTCGGGCAAGGGCATACGCTCGGGCTTCAAAAACTTTGACCTGCTGTTTAACGGTCTGCACCGCTCCGACCTCATTTTGATAGCCGCGCGTCCGGGCGTAGGCAAGACGGCGTTCGCGCTCAACATAGTCTCTAACGTCGCCATAAAGGAGGGCAAAAAGGTCGTAGTCTTTTCGCTTGAAATGCCTATCGAACAGCTTGCGAGGCGTTTGCTTTGCGGCGTGGGACACGTCGGCATGAGCGACATAAGCCGCGGAAACGTCGGACACGAAATGTTCACGCGACTGCACGCCGCCAACAAGGATATAACGGCCGCGGATATCTATGTAGACGATTCGTCGCTTAACACCCCGGCCGACATACTGTCAAAGTGCCGCAGATTTATCAAGGAACGCGGCGGCTTAGATCTCGTCATGATCGACTATTTGCAGCTCATGTCAACCGGCAAGCGCAGCGACAACCGCCAGCAAGAGATAAGCGAGCTGACGCGTTCGCTCAAAATAATAGCCAAGGAGCTAAACGTTCCGATTTTGCTGCTGTCGCAGCTGTCGCGCGCTCTCGAGACGCGCGCCGACCACAGACCTATGCTTAGCGACCTCAGAGAATCGGGGGCGATCGAGCAGGACGCGGACATAGTCATATTTATACACAAGCCCGACCTTTATGACGCCAACGCCGAGCGCGACGAGGTCGAAATGATAGTCTCCAAGCACAGAAACGGAAAGACCGGCACGCTCTATTTTGAATGGGTGGGCGAGGAGGTCAGCTTTAGACCCAAGCTCGACAAGGCGGGCGGGCCTCCAGCATATCAAAGCCGTCAAAAAAGAAACGACGGCGGCGGGCCTAAAAAAATAGACGCGAACGCCCAAGGCGGCGGAGAAAACGCTTTCGCCGAATTTAATATCCAAAACGGGTTTTCGGACGAACGGGAAATTCCCGAGGTCGACGCGTTCGGAGACAATTACGTTCCGCCGGAGCCATGAAATAGGGCTTACGCGTTCGCGCAAATCCTCACGTCAAAGGGAAACGCGTTTGTAAGGGGGCGGTCAAACGCGCGGTTTTTGGTTGCTTTAAATGAAAAAAGCGCGTTCGCAGGCAAAAAACGTCATTAAACGCGCGGCTATAAAAAAAATGATCGTAAAAACATTTTTAAAATTGACAAAAATTTGATATAATATATAAAATAAACCGGGGTTAGGGGGAGCGAAAGAATGAGCAACATAATGAGCGTTTTGTTTGCGAGCGAAAACGAGAGCAACCTAAATCAGCTGACCATTCACAGAACGACGGCGTCTATGCCTTTCGGCGGCAGATACCGCCTAATCGATTTTGCGCTGTCAAACCTGGTCAATTCGGGAATAACCACCATAGGCCTTGTCATCAAGAGCAACTATAATTCGCTTATGGATCACATAAGAATGGGCAGAGACTGGGACTTAAACCGCAAAAACAGCGGAATAGCCGTCTTTCCTCCGTTTGTGACAAACAATTCGCGCGACTACAAGAGCAAGATAGACGCGTTGTACGGAATATCCGACTACATAAACCGGGCAAAGGAGGAGTACGTCCTTTTGACCGACGGCAACATAGCCTATAACTTTGACTTTGAAATACTATTTGACGAGCATATAGCCAAAAAGGCCGACATAACCATGCTCATTCACAAGGCTACCGCGACCGCGAGAAAGGCCGTCGCCGTGACGGGAAAAAACAACCGCGTCACGGGCTTTTCGTTTTTGACCTCTCAAAGCGCGGGAGACGCGGACATGGTCATGAACGTCTATCTCATGAAAAAAAGCCTGCTGCTAAAGCTGGTGAATCAGGCCTTTAACGACGGGCTTTGCGACTTTGAGAAGGAGGTGCTTTTGCCCCGCGTCGGCGAGCTAAAAATATTCGCTCACGAGATAAAGGGCTACGCCGCCATAATCGGCGACATAAGAAGCTATTATTATGAGAGCATGAAGCTTCTCGACAAAAAGACGAGAGACGACCTCTTTGACTCCTACGGCAACATATACACAAAGGTAAAGGACAGCGCGCCGACCATCTATGAGGAAAGAGCCGTCGTAAAAAATTCGCTCATCGCCGACGGCTGCAAAATCAACGGCTACGTCGAAAACTCTATACTCTTCAGAGGCGTAAACATAGAGGGGGGGGCGCGCGTCGTAAACTCCATAATCATGGAAAACGGTCACGTCATGAGCAACTCAAATATGAGCTACGTAATCACCGACAAAAACGTCGTCATACAACAAAACAGAAATATATCGGGCTTTGAGACCTATCCCGTAGTCATAGAAAAGGACAAGACGGTATAGACTTGTCTTGTAGGATAATAACAAAAGGGTTAAACAAAAACATAAAATAAAATAGCTCCGCGGCTTTAGCGGAAAAGGAATTTTTTTAAGGTGGAAAACGACAACAATCAATTAAAGACAAAAAAAGCAAGGCCTAAAAAGGAAAAGACGCCCGTAGCTTCGGCCGCGGCCGCCGCAACCAAAGCAAGGCAAAAAAAAGAAAAGACGCCGGCCTCGGAGGTCATAGAAAACGCTATGAAAAAAGCCGCCGAGGTCAACGACGCGCGCGGCGAAGGAGCCTTGGAGCTTGCCGAGATAAAGAGCGACGGACTAAAAATCTTATTTGCCGCCTCGGAGGCCGGTCCGTTTATACGCTCGGGCGGGCTTGGCGACGTGGCCGCGTCTCTGCCTAAGGCGTTGAGAAAAAACGGAAACGACATACGCGTCGTTTTGCCGCTCTATCTCGACATAGATTTCAATCTCAGAGCCAAGCTGCGCTACGTCGGCTCGGTCTACGTTCCGCTGAGCTGGCGCAGGCAATATTGCGGCGTCTTTGAGGCGCGGCACGAGGGCTTGACCTACTACTTTGTCGACAACGAATACTATTTTAAGCGCAGCGGCATTTATGGCCATTTTGACGACGCGGAGCGGTTTGCGTTTTTTTCTAAGGCGATATTAGAGATTATGCCGCTCATCGGGTTTTATCCCGATATATTGCACGTCAACGATTGGCAGACGGCCTTGACCCCCGTCTTTTTGGACGTGTTTTACCGTTTCGGGCAATATACGGCAATCAAGACGGTCTTTACTATTCACAACATAGAGTTTCAGGGCAAGTACGGCTTAGACTTAGGCGGCGACATTATCGGCGTAGACAAAAACGCCTTAAAGCTCGTGGAATACGACAAGTGCGTAAACTTTATGAAGGGCGCGATAGAGAGCGCGAACGCCGTGACGACGGTCAGTGAAACCTACGCCAAGGAGATTTTGGACCCGTTTTATTCTTATGGCTTAGAGGGAATACTAAAGAGCAGAAAATATAAGCTCTCGGGCATAGTCAACGGCATAGACGTCGAGGAATACAACCCCGAAACCGACAAGGCTCTGTTAAAGCAATATAACTTTGACAGCATAGACGACAGACGCGAAAACAAAAAGAGTCTGCTCGAAATGCTTAGACTGCCTTATGACGCAAACCGTCCGCTTATAGGCATGGTGACGCGGCTGACCTCTCAAAAGGGCATGGATTTAGTTTCGCGTGTCGCGGAGGACATTCTCGGCAAGGATATGTCCATGGTCGTTCTCGGCAAGGGCGATTGGAAATACGAAAATATGCTTAAGGATTTGGAGAGCTATTATCCGAACAAGCTAAAGGCGATAATCGGCTTTTCTCTCGACGTTGCCTCAAAGATATACGGCAGCGCGGACTTTTTGCTCATGCCGTCCAAGTTTGAGCCGTGCGGCTTGAGCCAGATGATAGCCATGAGATACGGCGCGGTGCCGATCGTCAGAGAGGCCGGCGGGCTAAAGGACACCGTCGAGGCCTACAATCACATAACGGGCAAGGGCAACGGCTTTACCTTTAAGAGCTACGACCCTTATGACATGCTCGACGCGATAAACCGCGCCTTTGACGTATATTATGACAAGGACGAAATGAAAAAGGTCATAGCCAACGCTATGGCGAGCGACTTTTCGTGGGAGGAATCGGCGAGAAAGTATGAAAATCTTTATAGAGGTCTATTGACGCGTTAAGCGTGATTATATAAATTATAAAATATAGAGAACAAAACAGAAAACAATTTGGAGACGAAGGAATTAGTATGAAAGAAATTATCAAAAGTAAAAGCGGCGCGGCCGCCGGCGCGACGGCCTTTGACCCGTCGCGCTTTGCCGACAGCTTAGAAAAACAGATGAAAAAAATGTTCGGAATAATGCCCGACGAGGCCGGAAACGAGCAAATGTACAAGGCTCTCTGCACCGTAGTCAAGGACATTTTGACGACAAAACGCGTGGCTTTCAAAAAGAAAATGCGCGCGCAAGGCTCAAAGCAGGTCTATTATATGTCGGTGGAGTTTCTCCTCGGCAAGTCCTTAAAAAATCATCTGATGAATCTCGGCGTCGTCGACGGAGTAGCCGCCGTTTTGGACGGCATGGGCTTTAAGCTTGACGAGCTTTGCGCGGTCGAGCAGGACGCGGGGCTTGGAAACGGCGGCTTAGGCCGCCTTGCCGCCGCCTATATGGACGCGCTGACCTCGCAGGGCTACGCCGCGACGGGCTTTTCTATTCGCTACGACTACGGAATATTCAAGCAAAAAATAGTCGACGGCTGGCAGCTTGAGCTGCCGGACGAATGGCTCGAGGTCGGGGGAGTATGGCTGTCGCCGCGCGTAGAGGACACCTTTGAAATCAAATTCGGAGGCAAGGTCGAGGAGGAGTGGTCGGACGGCAAGC